>JAPKZC010000070.1:0-880 GCA_026394025.1 Candidatus Solibacter sp. | reverse complement strand
CTCCCGGCGGCTATTCCTTAGTTCAATGTAATCCACCCCCAACCGGCTGCCCAATTTGAGCACGTGGTCGTGCAGACTGTGCAACGCCTGTTCGGAATCGGCCAATATTCCGCCGTAAACCGCAAACGGCGAAGATATTAGTGCTTTCCCTATGATCAGGTTTTCTACCAGAAAAACAGGCAACACGCCACGGATACACTCTCCGTCTGTTGTAACCAGGTACAGCGCTCGATACTTAAACGACTCTTCAATTGTGCGCTTCCAGGCCAATAAATGAAACGGCGTGGAATCCGGATGGCGCATGACGTAATCAATTTCGTCAAGGCCGCGGACTTCGAGTTGAAGCGCCGTCGTCTTTACCTGCGGGATTCCCGAGCTCTGACCCGCCGCATCATTCATCCGAGTACCCACGCGCCTTCCGACAACACTGTGGCACACATATTGTATCCCGACTGCGCGGACAGGCTCAAACACCTAACCTTTGCACGTTCGGTGCCAACGCCAGGGCATACCAAATGCTTTGTTGACACAGGAGATTTGGACGTCGTTGGGTCGTTCTTCCCGGCATCGGCCAGAAAAATAGTAGGCATCATTCTCAATCTTTGGCAACGCCGAGGAATGCGTGCGGAACAACTGAAATCAGGGCCTGCCGGCTGGCAGGTTGCTTAGCCCCCGCCTCCAGCTTCATTCTTCCATGAGGAAATGCTCAGATCCCCCGCGCCGTGCTCTGCTCAAGAGCATTCACGATGGCCATCCCTGCCGAGCCATCGCCGTAGACGGCGGTCCAGGGGCCAGCTGTGCCGATGGTCCGCGCGGCCTCCAGTATTGTCGTTTCGCAAGAGCCGGAGAGGACGTTGCAGTGGTTCTCCAGCGTCTCCAC
>JAPKZC010000338.1 GCA_026394025.1 Candidatus Solibacter sp. | reverse complement strand
GGTACAATCCGGCAGGAGGAATCCCCAGAGCTACGTAAGCTAGGAATACCCGGCAGAAGTGACGCTGCCATTCAATTACCGCGCAATGCCCCAGCGACATTCCGGCACCTCCGCCACTCCTCCGGCTCATCAAGGGTGCTGCTGTGGGCTACCCAGGGTCGCACACGGCAGAGCGTACCATTGGGGCCGCAGTTCAACATTTGAGCGGCGAGATCGCCGCATCCAAACAGTCTAACGGAGGCTGGGCAACTCTACGAATAGCGGTTCAGTCCGGCGGGCAAGGTTGATTTGGCTCGTGCGTTTCGAATACGAACTTCCCCGCCTTGTGGCGTCTGTTGAAGTTGTCGATGAAGAATAGCGTTGCTTGGAATGGTTTGTCGTCAGGCACCGGCGGCGGGGTGATAGGGAACATGGCGCGGAAATCCATGGCAATTCTTGGAGGCATGTAATCCGTGACTTGGATTCTGGAAAATATTCGGCGCCGGAGTCTGGTCCGATACTTAACCTCGCCCCTACAAATCTTGACTGGAAAATCGTAGCTGTTCGTCACCCAAAAGTCGATCATGAGGTTCATCGCCGGCTGATACCCCCATCCTCCCATTGACCGGCGATAGCGCTGATGGACAAAGTGAAGTCTCTGCCGCTTGAAGAGGCCGCCAAACCACATGCCGAATTTCGCAGCGTATCCAGCAATGCTGGCGGCGGTCTTCAACGTTGCGGGCTCAACCATTTTCGCTATGATTATAACGCTCCGCCACCTTTGACAGGTCCGGCCGGCGCAGGCCCCCGCAGGCCCCAAGTCCGCGTTGTGGAAGATGAGGCTTGGGCAGTCCCAGCCGGCGCTACTGACTTCTCCGTACTAATCTGGCCAGACTTGTTCGAATGCCGTGTGGGTGCGGCTTACGAGTGCGCGACCATCTGCGCTCGATGAGCGCTTGTTCCTCCGCAAGCATCCATGTGTAGGCCACAAAACCCTCGTAGAATGTCAGCCTGTACATCCAGGCCCAATCGGAAGGGGCTTCGAACTGATGAGAAGCGTAGGAAAAAATCTTCGGCTCCCCAGTTTCACGGGGCTCGCAAGGGTCATTGCTCAGTAGCTGGCGAAGCGGCTCCCAATTGTCAGGTTGTTGCTGATAAACGGTCTTTTCCAATCCAAGCGTTGGGCTGAAGAAACGCCACCACTGCCATTTCTGCCCATGATCTCGATAGTGGAGCGCCTGGGTAGTTGATATCATCACGGCCTTTAACCGGGTAAGATCAACTTTGAATGCCCCCACCCATTCACCGTTCCGTAGAAGTGGACGCATTGACCGAAAGGTTCGATTGAAGAGCGCTGGGCTATGGTTGAGTGACCGCATGGCTGCCTGCATCATCGCCGTCCCTGCGTCGTTGATTCCAGCTAAGAACGCAATGGAGTTTCGGATGTACTCAACATCCGTGGCGTTTCCATGATTGTGGGTCTTGCAGGAGGGAACAGTAATCAGGTTGCTTCGGCGGCCTTCCGGGAAGAAGCTCCTGGGAGGAACGTGCTCGCGCGAAGTGGCGGGCTCGTTACAGGCATAGCAGCTTGCGAGCGACATGAACACCACACGCCTCTCTTCAGTATTCTATCGCCGCTGTGCAGGATTGTGGCTGAGGCCCAGAATTGGGACCATCACGGCCTGCCTGCTGCCGTCCGACTTCCGCTTCTCGTCAGCCAGGTTCGGGCTGCGCGGTAGAATCGATGGTGACGCATTATATGGATCATGAGGTCTTAAAATGTGTACGTCGCGTCGATTCTGGAATTGCATGAGGCGGCGGGTGTTCCTCGTATGTTCCGCGATTGCGCTTTGCGGGACCGCCATCGCCCAGTCCGGAGGCGGTTATCTCATAACCACCTTCGCGGGTAACGGCCCCTTCGGGTTCAGCGGTGACGGCGGTCTGGCCACAGATGCCCAACTGAACAGCCTTTACGGAGTGGCGGTGGATGCTTTTGGTAACCTGTTCATCGCTGACAGAGACAACCAGCGGATTCGAAAGGTATCGGCAAGCGGGATCATCACCACCATCGCCGGCAACGGCAGTCCGGGTTTTGGGGGCGACAGCGGTCTGGCAACGGCTGCCCGCTTGAATTACCCATGGGCAGTGGCGGTCGATGCAATCGGTAACCTGTTCATCGCCGACACTTACAACAGCCGGATCCGAAAGGTGTCAACCAGCGGGATCATCACCACTGTCGCGGGCAATGGCACTGAGGGATTCAGCGGTGACGGCGGTCCTGCAACGGCCGCGCGGCTGGGCAGTCCTGCCGGAGTAGCCGTGGATGCCTTTGGTAACCTGTTCATCGCTGACGAAGGCAGCCAGCGGATTCGGAGGGTGTCGGCGAGCGGGATCATCACCACCGTCGCGGGCAATGGCACTCAGGGATTCATCGGTGACGGCGGTCTCGCAACGGCCGCGCGGTTGAGTACTCCGTTCGGAGTGGCGGTCGATGGTTTTGGCAACCTGTTCATCAGTGACGCAGGCGACTATAGGATTCGGAAGGTGTCCGCCAGCGGGATCATCACCACTGTCGCGGGCAATGGCACTGAGGGATTCAGCGGTGACGGCGGAGTGGCGACGGCTGCCCAATTGAACTACCCGTACGGAGTCGCGGTGGATGCCTTTGGTAACCTGTTCATCGCTGACGAGGGCAGCCAGCGGATTCGGAGGGTGTCGGCGAGCGGGATCATCACCACCATCGCTGGCAGCGGCCTTTTTGGGGTCGTCGGTGACGGCGGTCCCGCCATTGGCGCTTGGCTTTACCGTCCGGCAGGGATCAGCATCGACGCGCAGGGCAATTTGTTTTTCTCAGACAGCAACCGAGTCAGGCGACTTGTACTGTCTCCCCAGTTGGCGGTTGACTGTCAATACGCAATCGATCAGGCTCAACAGGCGTTCACCACGGCTGGTGGGACTGCAAGCGTGGGCGTACTAGCGAGCGCGTCAACTTGCCCTTGGCTTGCCCTGAGCTACACGAATTGGGTAACGGTTAGCCGCGGTTCGGTTGGTAGCGGAACCGGGCTAGTCACATACGCAGTTGCGCCCAACCCCAATTCCGCCAGTCGGACGGCAATACTCTGGATAGCGGGCAAGTCTCTAAGCGTGACCCAATCGGGACTGACCTGCGCTCTAAACGTGCCGACGAGGAATGTCTCCGTGGCGGCGACCGGGGTTGCCGGTGCCACCATGACAGTTAGTTCCAACGCTCCTGACTGCTCATGGAGCGCCACAGCAAATGTGCCATGGATTCTCTTACCTTCGCCGAGCAATGGCACCGGAGCTGGGGCCATTGCCTACACGGTCGGCGTCAACACAGGCGGTCTGCGTACTGGCGCCATCACGGTTGCTGGCCGTACGGTCTATATCAACCAGGTCGGCGCGGGGGGCTCGACCACTTCGCTCGCGAGCATCACCAACGGCGGAGTGGTCAATGCCGCCAGCTACGCTCCGCTGATCGCGCCGGGCAGCTTCGTTGCGATTTACGGCCAGAATCTTGCCGATGCGGTGGCCACCTGGGACGGCGCAATTGTGGGTGGGAAGACGCTTCCCACTTCGTTGGGTGGCGTACAAGTTCAGATCAACGGGAAGAAAGCCTTCGTCTATTACGTGTCGCCGGGCCAAGTCAATGTGCTCACCCCACCAGATGTTACGACGGGCTTGGTGGACGTCGACGTTGCCACGAATCATGGGACCGCGACCGCGAGCGTCAACATGGGGGCTGTGTCGCCAGCGTTTTTCGCGTACTCCCTGCAAGGGAAACTGTACCCGGTGGCGTTCTTCGCGAACGAGAATGTCCAGGTTGCAGCGGAGGGAGCCCTTTCTGGTGCGACAAGCCGCCCAGCTACCGCTGGGGACTACATCACGCTCTACGCGACTGGCCTGGGCCAAACCACGCCGGCATATCCTGTCGGGCAGGTCCTTTCTGGAGCGTACCCAATTGCGGATCTGTCGCAGGTCTGGCTCCTGCTCGGCACGCGGCCGGCCAAGGTATTGTTCGCCGGAATGACGTTTGCCGGTGTCTTCCAGATCAATGTGCAGGTTCCGGACGGCATTGCGGCAGGGGAAGCGCCGGTGGTCCTGAAGGTCGGCAGCCAGTCGTCTGCGCAGGCCACAGTTCTTCCGTTCAAGTAATAGGTACAACGAACGAATCGCGACGGCGCGCATCGCCGCGTGCATGGCCACGTACTTGGTCCCACCGCGCGAGGCGCCACCAGCACCGTCGCCGCGGCGGCCAGGCGTTCCGTCCGCAGCGTCCCCCACCCCCGGAACGGCAAAAGCCGCCAGGATCGCTCCTGAGCGGGCACAAGTGGTGTGCCGCATGCCGCCGGGAGGGGCGTAAGGAGCACAACTCCGACTATCACCGGCGCAATTATCAGCGGAAGCCTCGGGCGCCCCGCGCCGGAGATCGGTGAACGCACGGTGGAGGCCCACTGCGTGAAGCCGGTGGGTCCAGGGCTTACTACGTAAGCACCATGGCGTCCCTGCACGTAGACGCAACCACACCAAGCGCCGTGATTCAGGGAATACACATTGAACCGCACGGAATGGGTTCGGGACCTGTTCGGAGGCAACGGGCCGGCCATTAAAGACGGCTTCCCGGAACTCCCGGGCCGCCCGGGGCTGGGCCTCACGCTGAATGAAAAAGTGGCGGCGCGCCCCTACAAGCCCGCCACTCGGCCGGAGTACAAGTTCGACGACGGCTCAGTCACGGACCAGTAAACTACCCCCGCGAAGCGCGGATCGGCATGGAGTGAACTCGCTTCCCCGTAGCGTCGAACACCGCGTTCGCGATCGCCGGTGTGATGGCGATGATGGGAGTCTCCCCCGCCCCCGCCGATTCCAGGTCCTTACGGTCCAGCAGGATCACGTCCAACTTGGGAAGGTCATGGAATTGCGGCACCTGATACGTCGCGAATCGCGCGTTGGTGAGCTTGCCGTCCTTGAACAGGATCTCCTCCCGCAGAGCCGGGCCGACGCCCATCATGATGCATCCTTCCACCTGGGAACGCAGGTTGGCCGGATTCAGGATGGCCCCGCACTCGAAGGCCTGGACCACCTCGAGTAACCGCAGGGCGCCGCTGGTGCGATTCACCTCTACCTCGCAGCAGGTCGCTACCACGGAGTTCTTCTCGGTCCCGCAGGCTAGGCCGACACCGATTCCCGGACGCCGCTTCTTGCGCCGCTCCACCCAGCCGAACCGTTGCGCGGCGGCGTTCAGCACGTTCCTCATCCTCTCGTTGTCGAGGTGAGCGAGCCGGAACTCCAGGGGATCTTTGTCCGCCGCTTCGGCCAATTCGTCGGTGAACGCCTCCCGCGCGAAGTTGTTCGCCGTAGCCGCCAGGACACGGTACGAGGATTGCCGCAGCGGCGAATCGGATGCGACAAATCTGGCTCGCGTATTGGCGATGCGATACGGGGTGTCCAGCGCCGCGGCCCCGGAGTTGTAGTTCGTGAAATCCCAGGCGGAGATGGCATTGCCCGCGTCCAGGCCAGCCTCGATTTCAATCAGCGCGGCGGGGCGGAAATACGCCCACGTGAACTCTTCCACCCGCGTCCACTGAACCGATACCGGGCGCCCCGCTTCCTTGGCGAAGCGCGCCGCCTCCGTTGCCGCCTCTCCGGTGTGTTTGCCTCCGAAGCCTCCGCCGAAGTGGGGCACCAGGACGCGCACCCGGTCTTGCGCGATGCCGAACGTCTCGGCGAGTTGCTGGCGGACGCTCGCCGGATTGCTGGTGCCGGTCCAGACCGTGAGCCGGCCGTTCTGCCACTCCGCCACCGCGGCGCGCGGCTCCATAGGGGCGTGCTGCACATAGGGCACCTGGTACGATGCCTTCAACCTGGTGCGCGCCTCGGCCAGCCCCTTCTGTACCGAGCCCCGGTCCTGCGCTTGGGGGCGCTCCTGCAACTTAGCATGCTGCTTCAGGTAGCCGAACAGCTCGTCGCTTGAGGGCTGCTCGGCAGTCTTCCACTTGGCTGTGGCGGAGACCGTCGCCAAGGCCTTTCGGGCGGCGAACGTGGTGGGCGCGGCGCAGCCGACGAAACCACCATCGCGCACCGCTGTCACACCGGACATCTTCTGTGCCGCGGACAGGTCCACGCTGTCCAGTGTCGCCCCGTAGGACGGTGCCCGCAGCACGCGTCCATAAAGCATGCCCGGCCGCACGATATCGCTAGGGAAGCGATGCGCGCCCGTGACAAGCTCGCGAATGTCCAGCCGGACTTGGGGCTTTCCCAATCGCTGCCAGTCTTTGGCCGGGGTGACCACGGTGTTGGCAGGCAACGCCTCTTTGTAGGCCGCGGCGAGTTCGGGCGAGCGAGCCAGGTCAGCGTAGCCGTACTTCTTGCCGGCGTGTTGGACGGCGCCGTCGCGTACTTCAAGCCGCCCGGCATCTGCGCCGAACTGCCGGCCGGCTGCGGCCAGCAGCAGGTCGCGCGCGGTGGCTGCCGCCCGGCGTACCAACGGCGCGGTACGAGGCGTCGTTCCGCTGCCGGCGGTGCTGCCATCGTTGGGCGTCTGGTCCGTATCGCCCATCACCATGCGCACGCGAGCAAGGGGCACGCGCAGTTCTTCGGCCGCGGCCATCGCCAACTCGGTGAGCGCGCCCTGGCCTTCCTCGACCTTTCCGCTCAGGACTGTGATGAAGCCGTCCTCCCCGATATGCAACCTGGTTTCAAGGCTTCCTGATCCGCCGCCCCTCTGGGCATCCGACAAGGGCGCCGTTGCCACGATCAGCAGACCTGCACCGGCCATCTCCAGAAACTCCCTGCGATTCACGGTGGACATAGTCGCCTCCTATCCTTTCTTTCCCGTGGCTGCCGCGGCGCGCCGCACAGCGGCCATGATCCGCTGGTAGTCGGCACAGCGGCACAGGTTTCCGTTCAGGCCATCGACGATCTGTGCGTCCGTCGGCTTGGGGTGGTTTTGGAGCAACGCCACGGTCTGCAGCACCATGCCCGGAGTGCAGTAGCCGCACTGCACGGCGCCTTCGTCGAGGAACGCCTGTTGGACCGGGTGCAGCGTCCCGCCCTCGGCGAGACCTTCGATGGTGACGATCTTGCGGCCCTCGGCCGCGCGTACCGTCGTCACGCAGGAGACTGCCGGCTTGCCGTCGAGAAGCACGGTGCACGATCCGCACTGGCCTTCGCCGCAGCCGTATTTCGTTCCGGTCAAGCCCAGGTCTTCGCGCAGCACCTCCAGCAGGGGCCGCTCCGGCTCCGTATCCACGCTCCGCGTTTTGCCGTTGACCGACAACCGGATGGTTGCCATTGAGACCTCCTGATATTCTTCTACAGGGCACGCCGGTTATGGCATGCCGCCTCTAATTACCGCCGTTCAATTTGCTCCCTTTTTGTCGGCAGGCGTCCGGGAGGGATACCCGACCGTCTGCGAGAGCATGATTTTCTGTTCCGGCCGCAGGTGCAGCGCCTGGGCCAGCGCGTCGCTGTCCATCAGGGCTCGGATCACGGTGGAGAAACCTTCCGAGGCACAGTACAGGTACACGTTTTGTCCGATCGAGCCGGTCTCCGCGGCTGAGTACAGTGTCCTGGTCGTGTCCGGCGTTTTGGGCATCTTGGCATAGTCGGCCACGTACACCAGGTTCAGGGGAGCTTGCGCCACGAATGGTTGCGAACCCGTGGCGGCGCGCAAATCGCCGGCAACCACCAGGTCCAGGCGGTGCTCCTTGGCGTTGTAGAGGTATACCGCTTCCGCTAGTACGGCATAGATATCGATGGTTTGCCGGTTGTTTGCGGAGGGTGCTGTGCGCCTCCCGTCGGGCCGGTTCACGCCGTACGCGGCCCAGAGCAGGTTCGAGAGCGCCTGCGGTGACAACTTTTCGGTGCTGAATTCCCTCCCGCTCCGGCGCGCGTCGAGGGCCTGCATCAGCGGCATGCCCTCCGTCGTGTTCGGTTTGGGAAGTGGGATAGTAGGCGGCGTTTCGGCCCAGGCGGCGCCCGCCAGTAGAACCAGGACAAAGGCCTTTCTCATAAGGGATACCGTCGCTGAGCACGCTGTGCGGGATGGCGAAGACAAGGAACGTCACAGCGGCGCCCAGCATCACCCAACGGCCGCGGCGGGAGAAGAGCGGCGGCAGCCAGAAGAGCCAGACGACGAGGGTCTTGTTGTCGGTCAGGTCGGGGCCGAACGGCCAGCCGGTCCAGTAATCGCCGAGGCCGATCTTCTGCACGATGGGGCCAAGAATCAGGCCACCGATGCCGATGAGCGCCAGGGCGGCCAGCGCGAAGGGGCGGGGCTCCTGATGGTTGATGACGGCCAAACCGGCGCGCGCCGCGAAGAGGAAGCCGAGGAACATGGCCAGGATGTGCGGTAAGAGAATCGTCGGCGGGACGTCGCCGCGGAAGCGAATGGTGACGGGCTTCAGCCAGACAATCGCGGCGCCGCCGCGCAGCATGACCCTGTATTCAAGCTTGCCCGCGATGGGCTGATGGGGCAGATACGCGACCAGGTTGCCGCCCTCGCGGAGCATCTCCACTACGGTCCAGGCGGCGTCCGAGCCGGCGGGCCGGAAGTTCAAGGCGCCTTTGAGCGCCGGCGCCGGGATGCGAACGGGGGCGTCGCCCGGTCCGGCGAAGGAACGTTCCAAACGGTAGCGCACGTTCTGCCCCTCGATGGCGACAGTGCCGTTGACGGCGTACGTGGGCCCGCTGCGCCTTTGCCAAACAGAGAGAGCCACGGTCAGCGCCACGGCGCAAGTCCAAATCAAGATGCGGTTCATGTCAGGGGATGCTCACCATGCGGAAGCTAGGGTCCTCTGCCTTCGCACCGGTTCATGACACCGGAACTGGGCGGCAACTCAATTATAAGCACAGCGGAGGAGTTCGCCGGGCCGGCCCCACGTGGTGCTCGGAGACCTGTGCGCCCGGCGCGGCGAGCCTCTGCGTGGAGCAGGCGGTGGAAGCGGGGTGGGCTGGTTGTGGTGCTTCACTGCGCCGGCAGTGCCGCGGCGGGCTACCTCCACGACGTGACAAATGCCGAAGCCTCGCCAACGCGTATTTCGGTCCGTGACACTGAAGGCGTTAGTCTCTACCGGCTTCAAGGATGCCTGGGGAATGTATAGCGGGAGCCTAGCTCTCCTACCGCATCGCGCGACTGTAGCCCTGCTGCTTGTAGAGGTCGAGCAGCGCAGTCAGCCTCGCGACCACATCGGGATGCTGCATGTACACATTTTCGGACTCCGCCGGATCCTTGGCCAGATCGTACAACTGGCCTTGGGGGCCACCGGGAATTGGGTCGATGTTGTTGGGATTGCTGAATCCGCCCGAACCCAGTCCCAGTTCCAGCTTCCAGTTTTGCTCCCGGATGGAAAATACGCCGGAATTGGAGTGGTGCACTACGGCTTTCCGGACCGGCGCGTGCCCGCGGCCGAGCAGGGCCGGGAGCAGGTCGTAGCTGTCTTCTCCTGCATTGCCGGGCAGCTTGGAATCCACGATATCCGCAGCCGTAGCCATCAAATCCGTGAGGCAACCGAGTTGGTTGCTGACCGTGCCCGGCTTGATCTTGCCGGGCCAGCGGGCGAGGAAGGGAACGCGGTGGCCAGCATCCCAGATATCCGCTTTCATCCCTCGCCAGTCCGCGTTGGCGCGATGCGGCCACGCGGCTTTGTCCTCCGGCGTCCAGTGTGCACCGTTGTCGCTGGTGAAGACCAGCAGGGTGTTGTCCGCCAGACCGGTCTCGTCCAGCGCGCGCACGACGCGGCCGAGCGTGTCGTCCACCTGCGCCACGAAATCGCCATAGAGTCCGGCTTTCGATCGGCCGAGGAAGGGCTGCACGGGCACCCATGGGGTGTGCGGCGCGGACAAGGCGAAATACAGGAAAAAGGGCTGCCGCGGGTTCCGGCCGCGTTCCCGGATGATGGAGACGGCTTTATCGGTGAGCGTCGGCAGGACTTCGGGAAACTGAAAGTGCGGCGCGATGGCGCCGGCACGCCAAAAGGCCCCGCGCGGCGGTTGAGTCGCCCCCTGGGTAGTCGACGTAGGTTGCTCCACCGGGCGATCGTTTTCGAAATATAAGTATGGTTCGAAGTCGAGCGAACTCGGGATGCCGAAATAGTAATCGAAGCCGATGTCGAGCGGCCCGGGACGCAGCGGCTGGGCGTAGTCGGTCTTCTCCCGGTCGCCCAACCCCAGGTGCCACTTGCCCACGCCGGCGGTGAAGTAGCCCCGCTGCTTCAGCATGCGGGGAACGGTAAGGCGGCCGGGTTCAATGAGGCTGGGCGAGTATCCTTGCAGCACGCCCTGCTTCAGCCGCGTGCGCCAACAGTAGCGCCCCGAGAGAATTCCGTAGCGAGTAGGCGTGCACACCGAAGACGGCGAGTGCATGTCGGTGAAACGCACGCCCTGTGCGGCCAAACGGTTCGCGAAGGGCGTGGGCGCTGCGGAATCGGGGTTGTAGCAGTCCAGATCGCCCCAACCCAGGTCGTCGGCAAGAACGTACACAATGTTCGGCCGCCGGGTCGCCGCCCCGGCCAGCGAGGTGGCCAGAGCAGGTGAACCCAAAGCGAGGACTCTGCAGAAATCTCTGCGATTTACCCTGGCGGCGGAAGCCGCGGTCGATCTCGGAAAGTGCCGTCGGGAGGCTTGCTGCATGGCAGGCATGATTCTATCCCATTGCGTCCAATGTTGCCGCGGCTTACGCGTCCGGCCATCCACCAGGAGTTCCGGCCATCTGCTCCAGCGCTGCCTTTCTCCACGTCGCGATCTGGATGGGTTGCACTTTGAACCGCCATGCCAACTGGCTGAGCGTCTTTTGGCCGCGGATCGCCTCGATCACCACCCGTGCTTTGCACTGCGGGCTGTGCTGTTTTCTCGTCGCTGTCATCGACCTCTAATTGTCAACCACCGCCCACCTGCCCTCCTTCTCTTTTCGACGATGCCAAATAGTCGCTTTCATCCCATGCGCAGCAAGTCGGGGCTCGTGTGGGGAAGGAATGAGGCACCCACGAACTCGTCCATGTAGCCGGGCAGGTCGGAGAGGTCTACGTAGGTGACGCGGGTGACATAGGCGGCGATTTCGGCGAAGAACTGGCTGGAGAGCAGGCTCAAGGCGGCGCCTTCGAGGGAGCCGTTATCGATGTAGCCGTAGCGGCCGAGTGGGATATCCGGCAACAGCCCGATTCCCACCGCAGCCGGCAGGTTGAGATACCGTCCGAAGTTGCCCGACACATAGGCCCGCTCGATCCCGGGTCCGCCGGCGCCGAGCGATTCCACCAGCGAGCGTATGCCGGCAAACACGGCCGCCTTGGCGCGAATCAGGCTCGCCGTGTCCCGCTCCCAGAGGGCCACCCGCTGGTCGGTGGAGAGCGCAATCGCCACACCCCACTTGCCTTCCACGCGGCGCTCGACGGGTACGCGCGCCGTCAGCCTGCCGCAGCGGTCGATCCAGCCCGCGCGGAACAGAGCGTCGGCGAGGGCGATCAACCCAGACCCGCACAGTCCGCGCACGCTTCCACCACCAATCACGGACAGCTCCATCGCGCCGTTCTCCGCGTCGATCGCAGCGCCGTCCACCGCACCCCGGTCCGCGCGCATGCCGCAGCGTATGCCGCCCCCTTCAAACGCGGGGCCTGCGCTGCACGCGCACGCCAACGCGAAATCGGCATTACCGAATACGATCTCGCCGTTCGTCCCCAGATCCACGTACAGGGCGGTCTCCGCCGCGCGTGAAAAACCGGCTCGCACCGCGCCGGCCAGTATATCGCCACCCACCCATCCGCCCGCCCCCGGAACGGTGTACACAGGTGCGTCGGCGCGGCCGGGCCATCCCAGCCCCTGGGCGTCGACCGGCGAAAACGCCAGGGCACGCGGCTCCGAAGGTACACGCCGGATTCCGGAGGGATCCTCGCCCAGCAGCAGGTGGATCATGGTGACATTGCCCGCCACCACGTACCCGCGAATACACCCCGGATCGAGCCCTCCCGCCGCTTCCAGGGCCATCGCCACCACGGCCTCACGAATCGCCGCCGCCAGTTCACCCAGGCAGCCCTTCTCCGCCGCCACGATGCGCGAGATGACGTCGGCGCCCTTGGAGATCTGCGGATTGTAGGCCCAGGCCTCGCCCACGATCGTGCCATCCGACAGGCGGATCAACAGCAGCCGCAACGTCGTGGTGCCGATATCCAGCGCGACGCCCAAATCCTCCGCCCCGTGGCATTCCACCAGCGGCGCCAGAGCGAGCGGCCACGGAGCCCACGCCGCCAGCGGCTGCACACCGATGTACCGGTCGCCCGAGACCAGTTTGGGGAGTTGTGCCTCCACTAGCGGTTGCACGGTGAGCGGTCCGTGAACCCGCGTGAGGCACGCCAGCACTTCAGCGGAGCCCGCTTCCCGCCGCAAAACACGGTACTCGGGGACCTGTCCGTCGAGAATTCGCACCAGGCACCGGCCGCACGCGCCGCGTCCTCCACACTCCGCACGCATCGGCTCACTCGCCAACTCGGCGGCGCGCAGCAGGCTCGCTCCCTCCGTGATTAACGTGGAGCGGCCGGAGGGCGAAAACTGGACTCGGTGCGCGGGCATCTGCGATTCAAACCGACGCCTGTGCCCACACATCGCGGAAGAAGGGAGCGATGTCGGACGCCTCCTGGGGACCCACCAGCACCCGCCAGCCGTCGCCCAGGGCATCTTCCAGTTCGCCCGAAATCACCGGCACATATCCGGGAATGATCACCGTGCGATGGCTCACCCGTTCGTCCGCCTTCATTGCGCGCAGGGCCTTGGCCACCCGCTCGCCGGAGAACTTGCCGGCGCTCCAGGCGGTCAGCACACTCAGCCCCTCGGCATCCACCACGGCCAGGTGACACGCCATTCCCGTGGCTTCTGCCTCCGTCGAGACGATGAAGTAAGTCAACGAGAAATTGGACGTGACCAGGAGGGGCGAGTGTTCGTTCGGCTCGCCGATGGCGTATAGCCCTGCATCCATCTGTAGAGGCTTCTGCGGGTCGGTATAGATGTTCTGCCGTAGCGTCCATAGGGGCAACCAGGTCTCACCGCCGGAATCGTCCAGCGTCAATAGCGACGCGAACTTGGTGATGCCCAGCACGCCTCTTTCGATCTCGCCCGCACCCACCCGCAGGAAGACCGGGTGGCCCAGGCCCGGATGAACACGGTCGAGCGCGCCCCGTCTTATCACCGTCAGGCTGTGATGCAGCGAGCGCGCATCGTCGCCCGGCGGCTCCAGCAGAATATCGCCTACGCCCACGCGAACGGCCTCGCGCGCAGCGTCGGCCAGAGAGCCCACGTCCGGCGCACCTACCACCAGGGGGATGCCGAGACGCGCGGCAAGAGCGGCGTACCCTTCCAAATTCGCGCCGGCCGGAGGAACCAGTAACGGGCGATGCTCTTTGATTCGCTCCGCCACGGCGGCCGCGCCTGGGAGCGTTGCCGCCAGGATGGCTACCGGGAACCCGCGTTCACTAGCCGCGACGGCCGCGGCGCCTGCGCCGGTAAACGCAGCCGCAGGCGCACCGGGCGTTTCCACCACGGCGATGCCGTCCACCTGAAACGTCTCTCCCGCGCGGTCGATGCGGACGTCGCGCCAGTGGTCCAGCCGCGCGTCGCGCTCCGCAGCAGTGAGTCCGGCGGGGTCGAACGTCTGGAACAGCCCGGGACGCCGCACGAAGGTCTTCTCGTGCCGGAAGAAAACCGTCTCCTCCCCCACCGTGACGGCGCACTCCCCGCGTCCGATGGTGACGCCCCGGATGGGCGGCGCTGAGGCTGCCCCCAGGGCCGCCTTGGCCTCCGGCGAGGCGTCCGGGCACTTCTCCAGCGCTTCCTTTCCCGCCGCCAGCTTCATGGCGAACGTCAGGCAGGTGGGATACCCGCACTTCCTGCAGTTGGTATTCGGCAGGAGCTTAAAGATCTGCAAACCCGTCAACGGCATGGTGCGCCTCCGGCGGTTACGAACCAGGAATCCAGTTGCTTGCGAATTCTGGCAAGCGCCTCGGGATGGCGCATTACCACCACCTCCGCGCCGGCTTCAACCAGCGCCATGGCGGTAGCCGCTTCCCAGTGGACGCCGCGCTCCCGCTGGTTTCCCCACAGTGGCTCTTTTTCGGCGGGGACCTTGGCTTCCTTCGCCTTCCACGCCTCATCTCCCACCAGGCAGACTAGGGGGAAATTCAGCATGCCGTCGCCCCCCAGCGCAGCCAACCGGATTCTCTCCATGACGGAGTAGGTGTACTCCAGGCCGTAGCCCAGGCCGCCGGTGAGCGGATCGATCAACACGCGGTTCAGATTCACATTGGCATCCGTCAACAGGATGTTCAATTGCTTGGCGATGTTCACGTCGATGGGGCTCTCCCCTACCAGAATGTGCCCGTACGCCACCGCCACGGCGGCCAGCGTCTTGTAGTCTTCGTTGGTGGCCGAATGAAGTGCCAGCCCTTCGCCGCCGCAGCTCTCTGCCACGCGCGCCAGCACTTCGTTCTGCTTCTTTCCTGGTCCCGGCCCCTTCACGATCAGCGGAACGTTGACGGCCTCAAGTACGCTGCCGACATCGGCGGCGGCCTGCTCCGCGGAACGGTCGCCGCGATCCGCGTGGGTACCCATCAGGTGGATCAAGAGCAGGTCCGCACCGAACTCTTCAACCGCCCGTCTGGCGGCCTCCGCGGGCCGGCCCAGTACGCCTTCCCACGGCTCGCGGACAGACTCCACCCAGCGCGCGGTGCGGGAACGTGGCTTCGAAGGTATGCAGCGGCAGGCCGTTGCCGCCCCCCACCGTCAGCGCCCGGCGACTGCCCGCTCCCAGCGTCACTTCACGAACGGCGCCGGCCCATTTCTTCGGTTTCAGTTCCAGACTCATGCTTGGGGCTCCTTACACCATCTCGCCCATCTCGAGCGCGGGGTGCTCCACCGCCGCCAGGTACTCGATGAGCGGCTCCAATTCCGTGCACACCGTTTCGTCGGCCACCTTTTCGTAGAAGCCCGGCCGGCCGAGTTCCTCGCAGCGATGCCGCAGCTTGTCTCCCAGGCGTTGCTTGATGCGCGTTGTGGTCCACACCAGCCGCGCCAAGCCTCCATCGGCGCTGATGAATTTTCGCGACAGCGCGTAGAGCGTGCCGATGCCGATGAATCCCGGCGTCTGCTGCCCGCCTCCCGTCATCTCCGCCAGCGACGAGAACGTCATCCCGACCGGCGTCTGCCCGGCGTATTCGCGATCCACGATCATGATTCCGCCGGTCCCCGGCAGGATACACGCGATGCACTCGAAGCAGCCGCACGAGGTCATCGGATCGTTGATCATCGAATAGGCTGAAAATCGCTCGAACGCGCCGTTTGAGGCATTGCGGATGAAGTCGTTGATGCCTTTCCACTGCCCCAGCACGGGGTCCAACGAGTCCCCCTTTCGCACCGGCAGATTGCCGCCGTGCGGATTGATTTCGTACGCCGCTTTACCATCCAGCCAGTTGTATGCGCCGCACAGTCCCAGCCGCTCCGGAGTGATGATGCACACGTGGTTGGGCGCGTAACTCTGGCATAGCGCGCAGGAATAGAAGACCTCCACGCGCTCGTCCGTCAACGCTCCCATGCGCTCGTCGCGGGATTGGTACGCCGCGGCGGCGGTGGGATGGAGTTCCTCCACCTCGGCGGATTGCGTGAACAGCGTGACCTGTACCTTGTCCACGATGGCCGGAAAGTCGTTCTTCAACTTGTGCAGCAACACCGTCCCCAAGTGCCCTATGCGGAAACCGGCGTCGCGCGCTTTCTTCGAAATGCGCAGCCAGACCGTGTCGCGCTGGCCCAGGTGCATCACTCCCATCGGCTCGGATAGGAAGCTGTGTATGTGCCGCTCCAGAATGGATTCGAACTCGGGCTGCATCTTGCGGCCCGCCACTTCCACGAAGATGGCAAGCGGCAGGCGCGCGCCCTCCGCCACGTCGCCGATCTCCGGCCCCGCCACTCGGATCAGCCCGTCCTGCACCTGATCCATCGGCCGGCTGGCAAGGTACTCGAAGCACCGCGTGTACCTTCCGCCGAACTCTACCGCCACTTCTTCCTTGCGCACGCGCTCGCCCTCGAACGCCGGGCCGTGCCGCACCGGAATGGGGATCTCCACCGTGTGGATCTTGACCCCGCGCACTTCCACTGCGCGCGCCGGCATGTCTCGGTGGGCCACGTTGGAGACCACGTGCTCGTACGTGCAGATGCCGCTCGGCAGGATCTCCGGGATATCCGTGTCGGCAATCACCGGGAAGCCGAAACTGATCGCCCCCGCCGCCGTGGCGTACTTCTCGTCGTCCACCTCGCCCAGCGCCAGCACGAAGGCGAACACACGGCGCTGGTTATACAGCAGAATCTCGCGCGTCTCCTTCAGCCCGCCCGGCTTGAGCCCGCCGAAGGTGAACGCGGCGCGGCATGCGAAGCCCAGGGCATGCACGATGGACGACGTATCCGGCCCGTAGGGCACCAGGAACGTTTCCCAGTTCATCTCCACGCCGCGCCTGTGCAACTGCGCGGCCATGGTTTCGCCGCCTGCATTGGACCCCATGAATACCAGCAGGTTGCGCTCTTGCAGGTCGCGGGCCAGTTGCTCGGCGGTTTCGTCGTCGGGCAGCGCTCCCACGCAGGCCGCGAATCCCGGCATGCGTCCATCCACCAGCTTGATGCCCTGCTCGCGCAGGATGCCGTCGGCCGTGGGCCCCAGCCAGTAATCGAACGCCGTTGGAATGCCGCGCAGCGGCTTGAGCGCCTCGAGGGCCTCCTGCGCCACCAGGGTTGCCGCGCCGGCATCCAGCGCGCCGCCCAGATACGGCAGCCAGAGGTGCTCGGTTGGTTCGGCGGGGAGCCAGGAACGCGCAGCCCCGAGCGCTTCTTCCAGGTCGCCCAGTCTCTCCACCCGCTTGCCGGTCAGCGCGAGTATCACGGGCAGGGCATAGGCTGTAGACGGAAACCCGATATCCTTGTCGCGGCCATGGCGGTCCAGGCACTCCGCCAGTGCCGCCTCCGCCCGCCTCACGCAGGCGTGGCCGCCGCGAATCGCCGCCGATGCGATGATCTTGGACATCAGTTACGTTCCTCCCGGTATTGTCGATAATAGGCGCCGGCCCCCGTGATATCGCCGTAGAGCAGCGCCCCGGCCAGGCGGCCGTTTTGGTAGACCAGCTTGCGGTACGCGCCGTCCCGGTCGATCGGAATCTCCGCGCGTGCGCCCTCCAGACGTTCCGGCCGGATCTCGCCCACCGAGATAATCGACTCGCCGAAAAACCGCGAGGCGTTCATGCGCAACGCGCCGGCCGACGCACGTTCGATGCCCACTGCCGTGCTCCCGGCCGCGCGCCCCATCTCGTACGCCACCGGCCATATGCCGCTCAGCGCGAGCCGGCCCGTCAACGGGTCCGGCGCTTCGGCGCAATCCCCGGCAGCGAAGATCCCGGGCACGCTGGTCCGCCCCGACAGATCCACCGAAATCCCGCGGCCTATGAGAACGCCGCTGCCGTGCAGCCATTCCACGTTGGGCACGATTCCCTTGGCCACCAGCACCAGGTCCGCGGCCAACAGGTCCCCGTTATCCAGCCGCACCGCTTCCACCCGCCCGCTGCCCACCACCTCCACGGCATCGCGGCCGGTGCGCACATCCACGCCATGCGCGCGGAACAGATCCGCCATCCGGCGCCCCGCTTCGGCATCCACCATTTGCGAGAGCAGGTACGGCGAAGCCGCCACCACCGTGACCCGCAGGCCCCGCGCCAGAAACGCTTCGCACGCCTGCAAGCCTACGTTGCCGCCGCCCAGTACCACGGCGTGCAAATTCTCCGATGCCGCGGTGCACCACCCTGAAATCTGCTCCAGGTCCTCGAAATTGCGCAGCGCGAACACGCCCGCCAGATTCGCGCCGGGGATGGCAAGCCCCGCCGCCCGCGCGCCGGTCGCCACAACAAGACGCTCGAATCCGAGTTCCTCGCCGTCATCCAGTATCAGCGCTCCCAGGCCGGAATCGAGGCGCTTCGCCCTGCGCCCAGCGAGGACGTGAACGCCCAGTTCGTGTTCCAGGTAGCCCGCGCCGCGCCAATCGGTTTGTTGCGGCTCCAGGCGGCCTGCCAGAGCGTAGGAGAGCAGCGGCCGCGAGTACGGCGAGGCGTCGGCCGTGACCAGCGTGATGGAGCACCCCGGAGCGTGCTCGCGGGCGGACTCGCAGGCGGCCATCC
>JAPKZC010000573.1:9772-14345 GCA_026394025.1 Candidatus Solibacter sp. | reverse complement strand
GATACGGCGCCACACGCCCCGGCCGCCTGCCGCAACTGGATGCCCGCCGCGGCCCCCGAACCCGTCGCCGCCTTCGTCCAATCTTCTGCCGCCCTCACCCCCTCCTACATCCTGCGCCTCCCTCGTCTCAACGCCGAGCTGGCGTTCGCGCCCCTGCCGGACCTTGCGCCCGACACGCCCCCCCCCCCTGCCAGGGCTGGATGCCCGCTCCGGCCCCCGAACCCGTTGCCGCCTTCGTCCAATCTTCCGTCGCTCTCACCCCCGCCAGCATCCTGCGCCTCCCTCGCCTCAACGCCAAACTGGAGCCCGCGCCGCTGCTGGGTAGGGCACTGCCTGCCCCGGTCCCGGCGTCTGAGCCAGTCGCCGCTTTCGTGCGATCCTCCGCCGCGCTGAATTCGGCCCACGCCCCGCTCACACTCCGCTTCACCGCCGACCTGGACCGGACTTGGCGGAAGCGGTCGACAGCGGGGCGCCCGCGGACGTTTCCGGGCCCGCCCGCGCCCGAAGTACGGTGACCGGTCAGCCCCTCCAACCGCCGGCGATGCGTCAGACCTCCACCGCGCCCGCCGCCGTTGCCTCGCCACCTGCGCTGAAACCGCCTGCTTTTGCCCCGTCCGCCACCACCCCGCAGGTACCGTTGATCAGCCAGGCGCGGTCCGTGCCGAACTCCGATCCGGTCATGGGCGCCGTCCTGCCCGGTGCCGCGATGGCGCCGCTGGCTCTGATCCCCCAGCAAACCGCCATTGCGCTCCCCGCTGTTCCGCCGCTGGCGCAGGCTCCGTTCGCGGCCGTCGGACCCGCCGCTTCCACTCCCGCTCCGGCCGCAGCGCCGACCTGGCCGCCCCCGATGCCGCTTTTGAACCCGCGCCTGCCGTCGGCAAACCGGTTGCCGGTCCCGCCCCCGCCGCGCTCGACTCTCTGCCGGCCGCCTCGGTGGCCGCCCACATGGAACCCGCGGCCCCGGTGCGCATGCTGCCCTTTGCCCTGGCGGGCCGCCAGGCACTTACAGTTCCGGGTTTCGATGCCCAACGCCTGGCGCCGGAGGTGCGCAAACCGGATGCGGCCGCACCCAGGCTGGTGGCCCCGCAACCCATCGCCACCCTGTCCGTGACGCTGCCGGCCCATGCCCGGCCACCTCTCCAATCGTCCCTCCCGCACCGCGGCCTGCTGCCCATCGAATTCCACAGCCATCGCCTGCACAACGCTCCAGTGGCCCGCCCTGAGTGGGTATCCACGCGACCCTCGCTCCTGCCACCTCAGTTCCTCTTGGACCCGGTCTTCGAAAAACCGGAGGAGCCCGTCCCGCAGCAGAAAGCCGCGCACAAGGAACCTGAAATCCTGAACATGCCCGCGGCCAAGCGGCCGCCAACCGTGCTGATGGTCGCCGGCAGGATCGCGGCTGGGTTCCTGCTGGCCGCTTCGCTTTCGCTGTGGTTCGGCGTGGGCGAGTTCCCGAGGAACCGGCAGTTGGCCGTCCACGAGGAAATCTCGTCCGGCGGCCCCGCTCTTTCCGACGCCACGCGCGCCAGTTCCGCGAGAGCGTCCAACGGCGGCGCACCGGCCCAGCCCGCGTCTAAAGGACCAGTCGCACGGGTCCGCCAGGCCATCGCGACGCGCGCCACCCTCAGGCTGGCGGAAAACTTCCAGGGCATGGAGAATTGGGACGGCGCCGCCAATGCCCGTCCCGCCGGCTGGTCGCGTCATCCCGATGGCTACGTGAATACCGGGGCCCTTGCACTCTTCCGCCCAACCCTCAACTTCACCGACTACCGCATGGAGTTCTTCGGCCAGATCGAATCCAGGAGTATTGGCTGGACGGTGCGCGCCACCGACGCCGGGAACTACCACGCCATGAAGGTCACCGTGGTGGAGGCCGGCATCCGCCCGTTCGTCGCCCTCGTGCAGTACAACGTGGTGAACGGCAAATCCGGTCGCCGCACGCGGACGCCGCTGAATGTCATGGTGCACAATAACAAGCCCATGCAGTTCGCCGTCGATATCAAGGGTAACCGCTTCGTGACTTCGGTCAACGGCGAGGAAGTAGACTCGTTCATCGACAGCACGCTGGCGGCCGGCGGCGTGGGCTTCTTCAGCGAAGCCGGCGAGCACGCCCGCCTCTACTGGATGAGAGTCTCCCGCAATGACGACTGGCTGGGGCACGTCTGCGCCATACTCGCCGACGGGGCCGCCGTGGGAAGTTCGGCCGGCCTGCGGGCGCCGCGCCTTCCCGGCGGCGCACCCGCGCCGGGATTGCCGCGCGACGGGGACGAAATGACCCTGGCGGCCCTGTGGATCGCACTGCCTTACCTGCGGGCCACCCGGAAATCGCGATTTCTAGAAACCTGGAGAAGTGAACCATGGAATATGTAAGCGGAAGCCAAACTAACGGCATGCCCATGCCGCCCGGCGTGACGGCCATCACCGACGTCAAGGGCCAGAAACGCGCCAACAAGACGCTCTCCAAGGCAGTCTCCCTGCACCTGGAAGGCAAGCTGGAAGGAGCCGGACGGCTTCTCTCCAAGGCCATCGAAGACGGCGAAAGAGATATGGGTCTCTATGCCGCCCTCGGACACATCCAATATGAGATGAACGATTACGGCGCCGCCGCCCAAACCTACGCCGCACTCGCCGGCATTGACCCGAAGCACCGCACCGCGAGTTTCAACCTGGGCGTTTGCCACGGCAATCTCAAGCAGTGGACCGACGCTGCCGCGGCCTTTCGTCGCGCCTGCGACGCCGACACCGCGCGCTCTGAGAGCATGCTCGGCTTGGGTGTTGCCCTGATTCACGCCGGCCGCCCCTCCGAAGCCCTCACTCCCCTTGAAAAATACCTCAACCTCCATCCCGACCATGAACAGGCGCTCTTCGGCCAGGCCGTGGCGCTGCAGCAGACCGGCAAGTCCGCCGAAGCCGTGGAACAGTATCGCAAGGTACTGGCCCGCAATCCGCGCTGCGACGAGGCGCTCTCCAACCTGGTCGCGATGTTCCTCGAAAAAAAGGATCACGGCAGCGTCCGCCGCTACGCCGAGATGCTTAGCGAGATCCAGCCCGATTCGCCCACCGCCACCGAGGCCCTCTCCGCCCTCGCTTTTCAGGACGGCGACTTCCCCACCGCCGCCAAGCACTGCCGCACCCTCGCCGAAGCCGCGCCCGATCGCTTCGAACACTGGTTCAACCTGGGCGTGGCCTGTCACAAGATGGGCAGTTACGAAAAGGCCGCCCAGGCCTACCGGCAGGCCGCCACCCTTCAACCCGGCAGTGCCCAGGCCCATCTCAACCTGGGGGTCACCCAGCAGGAACTCAATGACCTCACAGGCGCTCGCGCCAGCTATGAACGCGCCCTCACCATCGACCCCTCTCAATCCGGCGCCCTGTGGAATCTCGCCCTCGTGCTGGAGCAGCAGGGCGAACGCCAGTGGGCCGAGAAGCTCTACGCGCGAATCAACGACGACGCGTCCGAATGGTGCGATGCCAACTTCCGCCTGGGCTACCTCCGCCTGTTGCGCGGCGACTACGCCGACAGCGCCGCCGCTTTCGAAGCCTGCCTGATACAGCGCCCCGATTGGCCCGAGGCGCATCTCAACGCCGGCATCGCCTACGCCCGCGGCGGCAATGGCCCGGCCGCCCGCAAGTGCTTCCGGGACGCTCTCATGCTCCGCCCAGATTCCTCCGACGCCGTCCGCGGCCTCGCCGCCCTCGCCCTGGAGC
The DNA here is from genome assembly GCA_026394025.1 of Candidatus Solibacter sp. Classification (GTDB taxonomy): domain Bacteria; phylum Acidobacteriota; class Terriglobia; order Bryobacterales; family Bryobacteraceae; genus Solibacter. Next base: position 10,637 of record JAPKZC010000573.1, on the reverse strand, counting down.
AGGAAGATTTCGACGACGCCTACGCCCAGCACCTCCGCCTCATCGAACTCGGCGAGCACGCTCCTGAACTCTTCTACAACGCCGGACTGATCTGCCAGAAGCGCGGCCAGATCCAGGACGCAGTGGCGTTCTACCAGCAGGCGCTCAACGAAGACCCCCAGTTCGCCGAAGCCCTGCTCAATCTCGGGCACGCCCTGATGTCGCTCGGCCAGGAAGACGACGCCCGCAGTTTCTGGCGCCGCGCCATCCGCGAGAAACCCGAACTGGCCCAGTCCTATTTCGAACCGCCACTGGTGTAGTAGTCACAATTCAACGCCCTCCATTCGGATCGCCTTCGTGGCGGCGATGCTTCCGGAACGGGCTCACGCGTAGATTCCCGGAAACGCCGGTCTGCGAGACGCGGCAAGCCGAATTCTTCGCACAAATCCCGAAAGTTTCGCTGGCGCGCGGCGGCGGATTGATCCCGGCGGGCGCCTTCAACGAATGGTCTGAGACGTGCTAGCTAAAGTGATCTGAGATGAAGACTGCTTCGCCGCTTCACAGCGATGATCTGCCGGTTGGTCCATTTGGAGAGGGTCGTCTCTTCCGGTTGCCCCCGCGGATACCGCGAAGCCCGACGCCAATGCCGGGACTGCGGCGGCGGTTCACAATTGCATTCTCGTTGTTGGCGGCCCTTGTACTTCTCGCGGGCTGCGCGGGAACACCCCAGCAGCAATACGCCCGCCATATGAATCGAGGGAAGAAGTTGCTGGAAAGCGCGAATTCCTCACGGGCCGTCCTGGAGTTCCGCAGCGCAATCCAGCTGCGGCCCAGTGAAGCCGAGGCATATTATTGGATTGCACAGGCATTTTTGCGCCTGAACAAC
>JAPKZC010000573.1:6504-9708 GCA_026394025.1 Candidatus Solibacter sp. | reverse complement strand
AGACGCGGTAGCAACCTTGCGCCGGGCTACCGAATTGAATCCCGGCTACTCCGCCGCGCAGCTCAAGCTTGCCGAGTTGATGATCCGAAGTCGGGATGAGGAGTTGCTGAAAGAAGCGGAACTCCGTATCCAGAAAATCCTCACTGACAATCCGGGCGACGACGATGCGCTGTTCACGCTGGCTGCGGCCCAGGCTCAACTCGGAAAGCCACAGGATGCGGAAAGGTACCTGAATGAGGTCCTGAAGCGGTCTCCAGCTAACTTGCGATCGAAAATGGCGCTTGCCTTACTCAAGGTGGCTGAGCAGGATCTAACCGGCGCGGAACAGATACTGAAGGGAGCCATCCAGCAGGCCCCGGCTTCGGATGATGCCGTCGTGGCACTGGCAACCCTGTACGCCGGCATGGGCAGACTCTCCGAAGCCGAGCCTCTGTTCATGAAAGGAATCCAGTTGAATCCGGGCAACACGGATGCCTGGATTTCATTGGGTTCTTTGCAACTCAAAGCCGGCAAGAAGGCGGTCGCGGAACAGTCCTTCAAACGAGCGGCCGAATTGCCGAAAACTAAAGCTCCTCTTGCCTATGTCGTGTTTCTGATCCGTCAGGATCGGCGTGCTCAAGCGATCGCTCACCTGGAGCAAATGTTCTCGGCTAATGAGAGTAATCGGGTGGTGCGCAGCGCTCTGGTGGCGGGGTACCTCACGGCCAACCGCCAGCCTGAGGCGGAAACCATCCTAAACGATGCCCTGAAGAAGAACCGGCTCGATCTGGAGGCTCTTCTGCAGCGAAGCCAGATCTACTTCCGGAAGCGCAATTTTGGAGATGCGCTCGCGGACCTCGATAAAGCCTTGAGTGTCTCGCCTACCTCGCCGCAGGCTCATTACCTTCGGTCCAAGATCTTTTGGGCCAGGGAAGACTTTGATCGACACCTTGCGGATGGCCCCGGATTCTCTTCCCGCGCGCCTTGAGCTGGCGGACGCGTGGCTGAGGGCCAATAGACCAAAGGAGGCGCTACAGACACTGAACGAAGCCACGGAGGCTCAAAAACGCACTTCGGCATTCGTCATCGCGTACAATTGGGCCTTGATCGGGTCGGGAGATGGAGGCGCGGCGCGGAAGGGCGTCGATCGTGCCTTAGTCGCTTCCAAGAGCCCTAACCTCATGCTCCAGGATGGGTTGCTGAAGTTCGCAGCGCGGGATTTCGCCGGTGCACGAACTTCGCTGGAACAGGTCCTTCGCGACAAGCCGGAAGACGCGCGGGCGCTTAACCTGCTGGTGGACAGCTATATGGCGCAAAATCAGGCGCCCGCTGCTACCGAAAGGATCCGGCAACTCGTCCAGCAGCAGCCTAATTCCCTCCCTGTGCGGATGTTGTGGATCCGCTGGCTGATCCGTGACAACCAGAAGGTCGAAGCACGCAAGGCCCTGGCAGCCGCAACTGCCGCGAATCCAACGAGTACCGAACCACTCCTGGTATCCGCGGGTCTGTATTTCAACGAGGGTCAACTGGCCAGCGCACGCACTACTTTGAAGAGCCTTTTCAGACTCGATGACAAGAACATCGACGCTTATATGCTGGCGGGACAGGTTGAGGAGGCGTCCGGCAACCTCGACGACGCTGTGGTGCAGTACAAGAAAGCCCTCGCCTTGGATGGTGGCAATGTATTTGCGCTCAACAACTTGGCTTACGTACTATCCCGTGACGCGCCGCATGTGGAAGAAGCCTTGGGCCTCGCCCGAAGAGCCAAAGAACAGGTTCCGGAAAGCCCGGAGGTCCTGGATACCCTGGGTTGGTTGTACTATCGCAAAGGGCTGTACGATTTGGCCGCCAAAGAACTCGAACTGGCTCTGGCCAAAGCGGAGTGGCCGGTCATTCAGTATCATTTGGGGCTTACTTATAACCGCCTGGGAAATACTGCAAAAGGAGGGCGTCTCCTGGCTGCCGCCCTGGCCAAGAATCCCAAACTGGCCGATTCCGAGACGCCTCGTTGAAGAGGAACCTGGACGCAAGTTTAGTAAGCCTGGAAATTCTTTTGCTTGCGCGTTTCTCCAAGAGTGGGATCATTCACTGAAAACAAACAACATAGCCTTTGGAATGACGCGTGCTCTACCAATTGCAGCGCCGATCACTCTGCTTCGTAGAGTAACGCCTCGGAGTTACGATGACCATACGAAATAGTACCGGACTGGCTGTTCTTGCCTTCGGGTTTGGCCTCTGCCCGTCGCTTCTTGCCGTCAGCTACACCTGGAATTTCACCGGCAGTGCGGGTTCAAACTGCATTGGTGCGTCTTGCTTGGCGTCCGAGGCCGGAAACAGCATCGTCTTCGCCGCCGGCCCTTCGGGCGGCCCAACAGTCAAGGCATCGGCCTGGTACATCAATGGGGGTGGCACTTTTCAAAAAGCGACCCTCGGCCAGTACTCGCACGGTCTGGGAATCTGTTACCCGGGAGAGAACTGCACTAACCCGGACCATCAAGTTGATAACAGTACGCTTGACGAGTTCGTCCTGCTCGAGTTCAGCGCACCGGTCGATCCCGCGAGCGTTGACATAACGTCGACCTCCAGCGGTGGCTTGGACGTGTCCTACTGGCTCGGCGGTACCGCTGGCCAGAACCTGAATCTGACGGGGAGTCTGACGTCGTCGTTGGCAGGCCTCGGTTTCGGCTTAATAAACGATAATCCCACAGCTCTGACTGGTAGCCGTACCGTTGATCTAACCGGGGGAGTGCCGGCTGGCACTGTCAACGCGATTCTCTTTGGGGGAAAACTCGGTGACAACAACGACTTTTTCAAGGTCGGAGGAATGGCGGGGTCGACAGCTACCGCCGTCCCTGAACCGTCATCGGTGATTCTGCTCTGCACGGTCACGTTGTTGGGTTTACGCTTCAGCAGACGCGCGAAGCGGTCGCGGGAAATAACCGGGTAGGGCTTGGCACGGCGTGAATTCGCTTGACGTGGCGGCGGACACACGACCATTTCACCTGACGGGCCTGATCCCGCGCCCACAGCATGCAGCCTGCGTCTGAACAGCATCTGCCACATCTGCTCGACAATTCAGTTTTGGTCCCGGCTCTGCCGTGCTGCGTCTGCGGTGAAGCAGCCTCCTCGTGATATTCTGTTGTTGGTTTAGCACCCATACATAAAGGAGAATCTCCATGAGAGTCGGCGTATTCACTCCGCTGCTGTCGCAACTGTCCCCTGAGG
>JAPKZC010000573.1:0-6460 GCA_026394025.1 Candidatus Solibacter sp. | reverse complement strand
ATCGATACCGTGGAACTCGGCACCGGAAATTACCCCGGCGGCGCCCACTGCAAGCTCTCCATGCTGGAGAACAAGAGCGAGCTCAAGGATTTCAAGAGCCTCCTGGACGACAACGGAATTTCCATCAGCGCCCTGAGTTGCCACGGCAACCCGCTCCATCCCGATAAGGATAGGGCCAGGAACGATCAGGATGTCAGCAAGCGGACCATCCGCCTGGCCGAGAAGCTCGGCGTCCCGGTGGTGGTGGATTTCAGCGGATGCCCTGGCGATTCGCCCACCGCGAAGTATCCCAACTGGGTCACCTGCCCGTGGCCGCCGGAGTACCTCGAAGTGCTCGCCTGGCAGTGGGACAAAGTGGTCACGCCTTACTGGACCAGGCAGGCCAGGTTCGCCGAAGATCACGGCGTCAAGATCGCCATCGAAATGCACCCCGGCTTCGTCGCCTATAGCCCGGAGACCATGCTCAGGCTGCGCGCCATCGCCGGCAAGACCATCGGCTGCAACTACGACCCCAGCCACATGTTCTGGCAGGGCATCGACCCCATCGCCGCCATTCGCGTGCTGGGCGATTGCATCTTCCACGTCCACGCCAAGGACACCCAGATTTACGATCGCAACCTGCCGCTCACCGGTGTGCTGGACACCAAGAGCTACATGGACGAGCGCAATCGCGCCTGGATCTTCCGCACCTGCGGCTACGGCCACGACGCGCAATGGTGGAAGGAATTCATCAGCACGCTGCGCATGTTCGGCTACGATTACGTGCTCTCCATCGAACACGAGGATAGCCTGATGTCGCCCGAGGAAGGCCTCTCGAAAGCGGCCACGTTCCTGAATGCGATTGTGATCAAGGAGAAACCAGGCGCTGCCTGGTGGGTCTAAACACAAGTAGGAGAGGTGGGACAGACCATCGCCTTTAGTGGTCTGTCCGCCTCGCTACACCACCAATCCATCCACCTGCGCACCGTCGATGCGGGGCAGGTTGCCTACCCAATGCCTGAGCCGCGAATCCCGCGGAAATAGTGGGGCGGACAACAGCTCTCCCTTTACTGTTTGCGGTCCTCTTTCCGCGACTCGCGCTGCTTCTCCTGTTTGCGCTCGCCGCGCTCGGTCTTGCGCTCCTGGTTGCCTTCCGTGCGCTGCTCGGTGCGAGGTCGCTCCACGGCTTGCGGACGCGGCGTCGCCTGCTGCTCCACGCGCGGCTCACGGCGTGGTTGATCGGTCACTTGCGGGCGCACGCGCTCCATCGTACGCGGCGCCGTCTGCTGCTCTTGCACGCGCGGCTCGCGGCGGGGTTGCTCGGTCATCTGCGGGCGCACGCGCTCCGTCGGACGCGGCGCCGTCTGCTGCTCTTGCACCCGCGGCTCGCGCCGGGGTTGCTCGGGCGCCTGCTGGCCCACCCGGTCGCTGCGCGGAGGAACAGCATCGCGCGTCACAGGGGGTTGGTATAGCTGCGAACCGGGGCGGGCCGCCGCGGGCGGGGGCCCCCCTTGGGGGGACGGCTGCGCCTGGCGGAACATCGGGGCGCGCGGACGCTCGGTACGCCGCAGAGCTTCCGTGGTGCCCCGGTCCAGCGGCCGGCCGGGATTGGCTTGCAGGGCATCGCGACGGGCCCCGAAAGAGACCGGCGGCGGCGGCGGCGCGGTCCGCACCACCACTGCACGCCCGTCGAAGCGCGACGGAGGTCTGGCGTTCGTCCCCTGCCCCCGGCCCATCACGCTGCTGCGTTCCGGAGCGATGTCGGCCGTGGAGCCGAAGACCCGGCCCTGCGAAATCACCTCGCCCGACACAGCTATGTGCGCCGTCCGCACCGGGCGGGCGCCTACGAAGACCTCGCGGGAAACCGCCGTCACCGAACCCGTGTTGTGGTTCACGTAGCGCACGTTCGTCACGTTGAAGTTGGTGACGTTGACGTGCGTGACGTTGACCCGGCGAACGTAGAAGTCGCTCGACCGGTAAGCTGGACGATAGACTTCATGCGGCCCCAGCGGGAACCACGCCACGCCGCTGCCGCCGCCGATTGAGATCCCCAGTCCCCCGCGCGGTCCGCCCACAAAGGCCACCAGCGCGGGAGCGTAGACCGGACGCGCCACCATTGCACCGGGCACCCAGAACCAGGAGCCGCGGAGGTTGGCCCAGCGGCCGTAGTGGAAGGGCGCGAAGCCCCAGGGAGCCTCGTCCACCCACGTCCAGCCCCACGGCTCCACCCACGCCCATCGCCCGTCGCGATACGGCGCCCATCCGGCGTTGACCCGCGGCGCCCAGACCCAGCCATAGTCGGGGACTTCGCTCCACGCGCCGTTGTCATCCAAATCCTCGTAGCCGATGGTCTCGCGGGAAACGTGGCGCACGGATTGCGAACGCTCTTCGCGTTGGTCGCGATCCTGGCACCAGATTTCGAACCCATCGGCAAACGGAGCGTCTTCGATCTGGCTGCTAAAGTCGTCGTCGTTACCGGCGAAGCGAGCGCTGTCCCGGGCGTGCAGGGTGAAGGCGCGCCCGCCTCCGATCACTTCGGCATCGCCGCCGCGGACGGTCACCGTGGTCAGGTTCCGGTCGCCATCCACGAAGAAGCGGTATTCCCCCGCGCGCAGCAAGGTGACCGCGGCGTTGGGAGTATCCACCTCAAAGGACTCGCCTTCATCAAGAGAGCGCAGACGGATATGGAGGGTACCGCCGGTCAGAGAGAGTTGCGCCATGCGGTCGTCCAGATTGAGGATAGCCAGCGCGGTTTCCGGCCCCATCCGCACGGCGGTGGACCCCACGTGAAGTTCGGTGCGCGCGTCGCGCTCCGCCCACAGGTGGTCGCCGTCGTAGAGTGGGTAGTTGATGGCGGCGGCGGTCCATTCATCGACCGTGCCTGGGCGGAATGAAACGGTGCCGCTCATGTAGTTCAGCCGGGCCACGCGCGAAGGCGGGTCCTGGGAACGGTCCTGCCCCTGGTCCTGACCAAAGGCGGAGACTGCCGCCATAGCGACAAGTGCTGCCAGCAATTCCGATTTGCGCATCGCGTACTCCTACTCTATGTATACGCTTATGGGATTAAGACTCCCAGACAAATCTCATTAAGAAACTGCAAGAAATAAGAACGACATTACGCCAGTCGAGTCTCCCGCAAAACGAAACGGCCCGCCCAACCTCGGGGGTTGGGCGGGCCGCGATCGGTAAAGAAAAATACGCGCTAGGCGGGAGAGCCCGCCTTTTTCCTGCGCAAGCCAAGACCGACACCGCCCAACACGGTCAGCAGAAGAAGGACCGAGCCCGGTTCAGGCACCGGGGACGACGTCGTGAGAGTGAACTGGATATTGTCGAAGTAGTAGTGGCAATCGCTGTCCATCAGGAGAGCAAAATCTCCAGTGCCTGTACCGATAAAGGTCGCCAAGGCGGCTATCTGCGTAGCGTCGAAGTTGTAGGTATCGCTGAAATTCGCCGGAGGGCCGGTAAGATTGGTCCAGGTCTTCAGGGCGACCCTGCCAGCCGACGTTGACACGGCCGACAAACTGCTGCCGACAGCCGCGCTGTACAGTGGGTCCGTCGCACCGTCGGCGAGGTCCCATTCGTCGTTAATAGTGGTGCCGGCGCTGTTGTCCGTGTAGTAGGTCGTATGGCCTTGAATAGTGCCAATACCCAGAGCACCCGTGGGGACAGCGGGGTCATCCGGTGTAAGCGAAAAACCGCAAGCGCCAGCGCAAGCCACGCTGCCAGTGCCACCACCAGACGTGCCCGGAATGTAGGCCGACGTGGCGGCGAGATATACGAACAAACTGTTATTACTGGAGTTGTAGTTGTTGATATTGACCAAGCTCAGAGAGGCGCCGGTAATCGTCTGCCCTCCCAGGCTAAAACCGCTCAAGTTCCACGCGTAGGCGAGGGTGTGATCCATGCCACGGGAATCGGTACCCGCGACGGCATTCTTGAGGTTGCTATTAATGTCAAAAGTATAGCTGCCGGCGAACGCTGCGCCCGGCATGAGCAACCCGGCCATAGCAACGAGAACTACCAACGATTTCTTCATCATTCCTCCGAAATTTATGCAAACCACTACGCCGTGAAGCATTTGCAATTGAGCTGCCGTTCTTGGATTCGAGGTAAGTGCCTTATTCCTCAGGTATCCGGAGCGACAGGACAGCTCCAACCAATCCGAATTCGTCGGGCGGAATGCCAACTTGTCCGGAATATTCCAAATTGGTTGAACTCACGGCACCAGAGTTTCCGCTGCCAGTTTGGGGTCTTCTGCCAGCGCCGCCGCCACCAGCCGCCCACCCTTCTCGGAGTTGCCAAGGCGGTTGTACGTCAGGCCGAGATGAAGCCGCGCCAACGCCCCCGCGCCTTTCGACAAAGCTCCTTCAAACTCCCTGACCGCGAGATCGTACAGTCCTTTTTGATAGTAAATCCAGCCTAACGTATCCTGAATCTCCCAGCCCGCTGGCGCCAACTCCTTTGCTTTCCTTGCATACGGCAAAGCCTCATCGCAGCGGGCCGGGTCGCGGGCCAAGTCGTAGGCGAGGTTGTTCAGCGCTCCCAGGTGGCTGGAGTCCAGGTCCAGGACCTTTTTGTACGCCTCGATCGCGGAGGCGTACCTGGCGGCAGCGTCCTCCACCATCCCCAGTGTCATATGGGCGTCGAGGCTCCGGGGCTCTTTCGCGAGCACCGCGGTCAACCCCCCGCGGGCGTCGTCCAGCTTGCCGTCCGATAGATTGAGCAGAGAGGGATTTGGGCCGCTTGGCAACCGCCAGGCGGATCCTTTCAGTCGCGGCGGGGATCTGTTTTTGAGCCACGTAGGATTGCACCAGCAGGGCTAATGGACGCAAGTCCTCGGGGCTGGCGTTGAGTGACTGTTCCAGCGACGCCCGCGAACCGGCCAAATCCTGCTTGGCGAGCTTCAATAGCCCATCCTGGAGCAGCGCCTCCGGCGTTTTCGCGAAAGCCAAGGCCGCATCCACCCCCCGGCGCGCCTCCTCGCCCTTGCCGGCCGCAATCAGTACCCAGTTCCGCACCAGAAGATACCGCAGCGTCTGCTTCTGGGCCTGCTGGGCTCCCTCCAGGGTCTCCAGCGCCGCGTTTGGATTGTTAGCCATCAACAGGGCGTCGGTCAGGTCATAACGGGCCGCCAGCGACTCCGGCGCAATCCGCAGGGCCTGTGACAGCTCATCCCGCTGCCTGGGCGAGTTACCCTGGCCCCGGTATACCTTCGCCATCAAATAGTGCCCCTGGGCCGACGAGGAGTCAAAATGGAGAATCGTCTCGATATCCTTCTCTGCCTGGTCGTATTGCCCCTTTCGGAGGTAGATCTGGCTGCGCTGGATGAGCGCTTCCTGGTCCTTGCCGTTCTTCTTCAACACCTCGTTTAGAATCGCTTCGGCGGCGGCGGTTTTGTCGGTGGCCAAATACCCGGCGATCAGCGCGGTCCGCGCAACCCGATTGTTGGGATTCTCCTTGCGCAACCGCTCTAACTCGGCCACAGCTTCCGGCCGGCGATTCTGCCCCATCAGGAACACCGCGTAGGCTAACGTGTTTGGACTTCCAGGCAGGGCCGCGACCGCTTTGTAGCTTTTTTCCGCATCGCCCGGTCTGCCCATTCGCATCTGTAATTCCGCCAGCGCACTGAGTGCTCCCGCGTTTTTGGAATCAAGCTGTACCGCCTTCCGGAACATCCCTTCGCCTTCCGGCAGCCTGCCGGACACGGCGTATAACGCACCCAGGGCTGTCACTGCGTCGGGAGAATTCGGGGATCCCGCGACCGCCTGTTTCAGGACTTGCTCGGCGCCTTTGAGGTCTTTCTGGGATAGCTTGACCTGGGCCAACGCAATCGCGCTCTTTATATTGGTGGGTGACCGTTTCAGCACTTCACTGAGATACTTCTCCGCATCCTCGATCTTGCCGAGTTGCACCCGCGCGGTCGCCAACGCCAGCAGGGCGTCGTCATCCCCGGGGTTCCCCGTGAGGACCTTTTGGATCCGCGACTCGGCCTCTTTGGTGAGCTGATCGTTGTGCGTCCTCAGCATCAAGTCGGCCAGGCGCAACTGTGCCGGAGCGTACTTCGGGTCGAGTTCGGCGGCCCTTCGAAAGTACGAAACGGCGGTCGGCAAGAGCATTTGGCTCAGGTACGCCTCGCCCAGCAAATACAATGGTTCTACGTTCTTGGGTTTGGCTTGGACAGCGTTTTGAAGCTCCACCGTCGCCCGGTCGTAGTCCTTCGCCGCCAGCAGCTTCTTACCTTTTTCCATCGCCCGCGCGTAGCGCTCATCCGGCGTACGGGAACAGCCCGGTGTCGTTAGAATCGCCGCCGCGCAGGCTAGGGAGAGCAAGACCAGTATTCGGTATCGAGGCATCTGTTTGTTCTATTACACTCCCAAAGCAATCATACTGCCACACTTCCCGCCGATGATGTTCTCCCAGGTACCAGTACCACCACCCACTACCCGTGGGCCACATAGAGGAAGCGCAGGATGAAGAGCGC
>JAPKZC010000692.1 GCA_026394025.1 Candidatus Solibacter sp. | reverse complement strand
TTACAAATACGGTAGCGTTCTCGTTCACCATGGTTCGTCTCCACCAGTTTGCCACAACCCGCGGCGGCGGGATAGCCGCGGGACATCCATTTACGGAACTTATGGGGATACCCAGGGGTTCGCAAGTAAACCTTGGTATCCCTCGCGGCGATTGACAGGCCGCTACTGAGGCGTACGCTGGATCTGATTGAGCACCAGTGACTTGAGGGCCTGAATTCTCCGGTTTGAAAAAGTACATGTCGATACCTGTTCGGCACCTGTCAACAGCCATAAATCATTGTTATGGAGAAATGGTTTGAAAGTTAATGCCGAGTACCGGATAACCCGGAGTGGACCGCCCCAGAGTGATTTTAAGCCAACGGCGGCGCAGGTTCGGTGATTGCGCCACTCGGCATTATCCTGAGACCTTTCTCCTACCGGCCAACTGGGCCGGCAGGAGAAGGACTTGATCAAAACTTATTTTGCAGCACCCCATGTTCTGGACCGGATGCACTCCGGTCTGATGGCTCCCTACTTGGACACTTTGGCCTCTGAACTTCAGTCGCGAGACTATTCACGCAAGAGCATCCGCCGGCAACTCCGCAACGTCGATTCGTTCGGCTGGTGGCTCAACCAGCAGAACCTGACAGCCGCTGAGATTACCGACGATCTGGTCGGCCGCTACGTTGGCGGCTTGCATCGCTCAGTTCGCACCGGATATTCGAAGGGGTACCGTCCCCACAACGCACGCGGCCTCCCACGACTCCTGGAACTGCTCCGAGGGTCGGGCGTGTTGTCGCCAGTCGTGATTTCTGCACAACCCGGTGTCGACCGATTGCAGGAGTTTGATCAGCATCTGGAACACGTTCGGGGTGCAACTCGTGCCACCCGGATTGGATATCTGTGCCAAGTGCGGGGCTTCCTCAAGCACGTGTTTGGAGATTCCGATCCGGACTGGACGAAGATTGGTCCTGCGGATGTGGCGTCCTATATCACTGTGCGCGCGGCCAAGTTGTCCATTACCCGCCGTCGCGATCCGATCACGCCGATGCGGGCGTTCTTGCGCTATATGACCGGCGAGGGGTTGCTGCCGGCGAGCTTGGAGTATGCGATACCACCGATTCGGCAGTGGAAACACGCGACGTTACCAGCCGCGCTTTCTCCGGAGGAGCTGAACAGAGTGCTCGTGGTTCCTTCCGAGCGTACCGCCAAGAGCGTTCGTAACCACGCCATCCTTTTGCTGTTGGCGCGCCTTGGCCTACGCGCCGGTGAGGTCCGCCGTCTTTCTCTGGAGGACATCGACTGGCGGCTCGGGAACCTGCTGGTGCGTGCCGGCAAGAATCACCGGGAGCGTGTTCTGCCCTTGCCCGAAGATGTTGGCGAGGCGGCGGTCAGTTATCTGAAGGATTGGCGACCACAGAGCAATGAGCGAGCGGTGTTTCTCAACCTGTGCCCACCGCATCGTCCGCTTGGAAGCTCGCAAGTCATCTGGAGCGTAGCTGTACAGGCGCTCAAGGGAGCGGGTGTGTCCACACCCCGCCCCGGGGCGCACCTATTCCGCCACACCGTGGCGACTCAGATGGTCCGTCGCGGCGCCACGTTCAAGTCGGTGTCCGATGTGCTCGGCCATCAGACCCTCGGAGTCACGGGCATCTACGCCAAGCTGGATCTTCCTTCATTGGCGAAGGTGGCACTGCCGTGGCCGGGAGGTGCGCTGTGACCATGCACACACTGAACTCTCGGCTGGAAGCCTATCTGGATCTACGCCGATCGCTGGGGTATGAAGCGCCCTTTGAAAAGCACGCGCTGCGGGACTTCGTGGATTACCTCGTCGCTCAAGGCCATCCGTGCCCGATCCGTGCTGAGGTGGCTCTGGACTGGGCCCGCCAAGCTTCAGCCCGTTGCTACCGAACCGGTGCCGCCAAACGACTTCGCCTTGTCCGCGGTTTCCTCTCTCACTTGAAGGCCTTCGAACCGGAAACCGAGATCCCCCTGCCGGGACTGGTTGCCGAGCCCCGTCGGCCTAAAGCCCACCTCTACTCGCCAGAGCAAATCACCCATATGATGGCGGTCACTCGCTTGTTTTGGGAAGCCGACCCTCTCCGGCAGAAGACCATCTATACGGTTATCGGACTGCTGGCCAGTTCGGGGCTTCGTATCCGGGAAGCGTTGCAGTTGACCCTGGATCAAGTGCATCTCGATGACGTCCCGCCATACCTGGAAATCCGTAACACGAAGTTCCACAAGTCACGTCTGGTGCCAATTCATCCCACCACGGCGGAGAAACTGCGGGAGTACCAGGCGGAGCGCCAACGGGATCGATACGCATGGCGGTTCAACACCTTCTTCATCAGCTATCACGGCCGGCCGCTGCACTACCTGATGATCCGCAAGGCCCTGCATCAGATCCAGTCGCATGTCGGAATCGCCAAGACCTTCAAGCAGCAGGGACCCGCCCTTCATGCCCTACGGCATGCCTTTGCCGTGGAACGTCTGCTGGCGTGGTACCGGGCGGGGGTGGACGTGCGAACGCAGATGCCGCACCTCTCGGTGTATCTGGGCCATCTCGGGATGGTGGAAACGTATCGTTATCTGTCAGCCACACCGGAGCTGCTGACAGTCATCGGCGAGATCTTTGGCCGGTACGCCCAGTCAGGAGACCGCACATGAACAACCCCGATCCGCAACCCGCACTGGTGGGTTCTCTCTTACGGTCCTTCTTTACCGAGCACCTGCTGTCCCACCGTCGCGCTAGCCAACAGACGGTCGACAGCTACCGCGACACCTTCCGGCTTCTGCTCCGGTTCCTTAATGAGACCACCGGAAAGGAACCAGCTGTCCTGCGCATCAGTGATCTCAACGCGCCCACGATTCTGGACTTCCTGGATCACATTGAGCAGCAGCGCAAAAACCAGATCCAGTCACGCAATGTGCGTCTGGCGGCCATTCGCTCGTTTTTCCGCTTGGTCGCATTGCGGGACCCGGCAAGCATCGATGTGGTGACCAGAGTGCTGGCGATCCCGTTCAAGCGCGCGGACAAACGACTAGTCGGCTATCTAACGCGTGGAGAAATGGAGGCGATCCTCGATGTTCCCGATCGCAAGACCTGGAGCGGTCAACGCGACTACATGTTACTACTCACCTTCTACAACAGCGGTGCCCGCGTCTCCGAGATCACTTCCTTGAAGCGGAGCCAGGTTCAACTGGGCCCCACGCCTTTTCTCCAACTGCATGGAAAAGGCCGCAAGGAGAGAGCTATCCCGCTGTGGCAAAAGACCGGCCGAAGCTTGAAACTCTGGCTGGACGCCTCGCCAGCGCCAGCCGACCACCCCGTGTTTCCCAGTGCACGCGGTACACCGTTATCGCGCGACGGCGTGAATTACATTCTGCAGAGCGCCGTGCGCAAAGCGGCGAAGATTTGTCCCAGCCTGGCTACAAAACGCGTCTCACCGCACAAGTTGCGACACACGACCGCCATGCATATGCTGCACTCGGGAACCGATATCACCGGGATCGCTCTCTGGCTCGGGCATGAGAGTCCGGAGACCACTCATATCTACGTCGAGGCCGACCTGAAGACCAAGGAACAGGCCCTACAGAGCGTCGCCCCGGCCGGCAAAGGCTTTCGCCGATTCCGGCCCGGCGACGCACTTCTCGCCTTCCTGGACGCTCTCTGATAACCACGAGTGGAACTTCATGGAACCCGCGCCAATGTGCCATTCGCCGTGAACACTCCGGGTTGGGCGCGGCAATTTGGGGCTAGCGGGTATTGGCACCCCGCTTTTCGTGGTTTCAAACCATTTCTCCAAATTGCCCAAAACGACGGCTTGTCATATCCTTTGCGCAGTTCGTGCAATCTCATAGCACGGACGGAGAAAAGGTTGCTATCATATTCCAAGGGCAAAACGTGCCATGAAAAAGCACATCCTGCGCATGGGGTCTGATGCACCCTTGAAAACGATCGGGCCTCGAACTGCGCAACTCACGGCCGCTCTATATGATAGGGCGCAAACCACGTTTACACTTGCGGACGTGGAACAGATCACAGGCCTGCACCCTGCCTCGGCTCGCAGCCTTCTCCGGAACGCGACCGCCCGCGGCATTGTGTCGCGCCTGGAACCCGGCCTGTTTGTGTTAGTGCCGCCCGAGTTGGGTTCGGCCAGGGAATTCTCCGGCAACCCGTACATCACTGCTCGGCAGTTGGCCGGCGGCCGCGATTACTACGTTTCGCACGCATCGGCGATGGAACTCCACCGGATGGTGACGCAGCCGCAGTTTGTGATCTTTACCAGCACCGCCAAACGTCTCCGGACCAAAACCATCC
>JAPKZC010000535.1 GCA_026394025.1 Candidatus Solibacter sp. | reverse complement strand
TTGTGCCCACCGAGGTGTCCTCCTGATGCCCCGGGTGGTCATTATCGGCGGCGGCATCTCCGGGCTCGCCACCGCCTACTATCTGGCCAAGGGCGGCGTGTCATCCACCATCATCGAATCGCGCCCGCGGCTGGGCGGAGTGATCCAGACGGAAAAGATCGACGGGTGCACCATCGAAGCAGGGCCGGACAGCTTTCTTTCCGTCAAGCCGGCGGCCATGGACCTGATCGGCGAACTAAGCCTGCGCGGCGATGTCATCGGGTCCAACGACCACCTGCGCATCACTTACGTACGCAAAGGCGGCAAACTGGTGCCCCTGCCCGATGGCCTGATGATGATGGTGCCCACCAAAATCCTGCCGCTGTTGACCACAGGCCTGCTAAGCCTCGGCACCAAGATCCGCATGGGGATGGAACTGCTGCGCGCGCCCAAGATGAAGCCGGGTGATGAATCGGTAGCCGATTTCGTGCGTGAGCATTACGGGCAGGAGGCGGTGGATTATCTGGCCGAGCCGCTGCTCAGCGGCATCTACGGCGGCGACCCGCGCGAACTCAGCGTGACTGCCGTGCTGCCGCGCTTCGTCGAGTTGGCCACAAAGTACGGAAGTCTCACGCGCGGCGTGCTAGCGGCGCGCGCGCTAGCTCCCAGGACGCAGTCCCCTGTCCCGCTATTCCGTACCCTGAAAGGCTGGCTGGGACAACTGGTGGGCGCGGTGGAGACCTCCATCCAAGGCAAGGTAACGGTACGCCATGCGCGCGCCGAAACCGTGGAGCGGACGGCCAGCGGATTCCGCGTGCGCCTGGATGGCGAGTGGCTGGAGGCCGATCGGTTGGTGGTGGCCTGCGAAGCGCATAGCGGCGCGGCGTTGCTCGCACCGGTGGACGCGCGCCTGGCGGAACTGATGGGCAAGGTGGCGTACAGTTCGTCGAAGACGGTGGCGGTGGGGTTCGCCGCCGCGGATTTCGCCAAGCTGCCTTCGGGGTTTGGGTTCCTGGTGCCCAAGAAAGAGCGGCGGCGCCTGGTGGCCTGCACCTGGGTCGGCACCAAGTTTTCGTACCGCGTCCCCGAAGGCACGGTAGTGGCGCGCTGCTTCCTGGGCGGCATGGAAGACGCGGGCGTGCTGGGCGAAAGTGACGAAGCAGTCAACGCGGCGGTGACTGAGGAACTGCGCGAGATCGCCGGCGTGACCGCGCCCCCCCGCTTCACGCGAATTGCCCGCTGGCCGCGCTCCATGGCCCAATACACGGTGGGCCATCCCGCGCGCCAGGCCGAATTGGAAGCGCGTCTCGCACAGATTCCCGGCCTCTACGTGGCGGGCAACGCGTACCAGGGCATCGGCATTCCGGACTGCATCCGCATGGGCCGCGCGGCAGCCGACGGGATTCTGGCGGGGTAGGGGGCCAATGTCATTTGTAGATGTCCCGAAGGACATTCTCGCCGGAGTTCAACGCGCCGTGTACGATGCTTTCGAGAATGCGCAGTGCCACAGCACGATCGATTGCGCGCTTAGTAGTTCGCGTTGCAAACACGAGACTTAGGGGCGCCAAAAACGAATTGTGTCGGAATTTGGGGGGCCTTTGGGGGTACCCGTTACTGCCGTGCCTTCAGCACCTCGGCCACTCTTGCCAACAGCAACTCGGCACTCACCGGCTTGCTCAGTAGAGCGTCCGCCCCGAGGATGTGCGCCATCTTCAGGAATTGGCCGCCGAAAGCGCCTGAGATGGCGATAATCCCGATGCGGGGCGCTTCCCGGCGCAAAGCCTGGATGGTCTCGATCCCTTCCTGCTCTGGCATGATGAGGTCCGTGATCACCAGGTCCACATGCCCCGCCAGCGCCTGCCGTAACGCCTGCTTTCCGTCCGCCGCTTCAGTCACCTCGTAGCCGCCATGCTCCAGTACCTTTCGCAGGAAAGCGCGCACTCCCGCTTCATCGTCGGCCACCAGGATGCGTGATGCCCGCACCGTCGGCGCCAGCAACGCGCGCACTTTCCCTGCCAGTTCCTCCGGGCTGAACGGCTTCTGGATGAACTTCGCGCCCTCCTCCAAGACACCATGGTGCTCGATGACAGTGTCGATGTACCCGGACATGAACAGGACCTTAATTCCCGGCTGGAGTTTCTCCAACCGCTCGGCCAGTTCCCGGCCGCCTACATTCG
>JAPKZC010000476.1 GCA_026394025.1 Candidatus Solibacter sp. | reverse complement strand
GATGCGGTGCGGCGCAGTGGCGCGATGAAGATGAATACCGATTTCGCGGTGCCGCTGGCGCGCAATCGCGAGATGCTCGCCTACTACCGGCAGCGCCTGGAAGAGGAGTACCCGGGGCGCTACGTGATCTTCGGGCACATCGGCGACGCACACGTCCACGTGAACCTGTTCAGCGATGCGGCGAACCCGCAGCACGCGGCGGCGCTGCTCTCCGAATTCGCGCGGCGCGCCGTGGAGATGGGCGGCACGGTGGCGGCCGAGCACGGGGTGGGGAAGCGCAAGGCCCACCTGTTGGCCCTGCAATACGCGCCCGAACACCTGGAGGCGATGCGCGCCGTCAAGTGCCGCTTAGACCCGGCGAACATCCTGGGACGTGGCACCATGGTGGCCGTGGCATAGGGCTCCTGACACCCGCGGCGTCTCAACGAATGTGGCGGAGCGGTCGCCCACGAGAGCCCATTTTCGAGGAGGATTGCGCCGCTATGGACGGATGGCGGGGCGGCCGGCGAAGACGGAGTAGGGAAGCTCACGCTCTTTTATCCCGTTGTGGCGCAATGCGGAACGGCGCAGGCGCGTGGGCCAGCCGTTTTAACAAAACCTAACCCGCATCTAGTGGAGTGCGCAGTCTGCCGGGGATGACCGAACGTCCGTTGTGCGCTTCAGTGCCGCGCCGGCGGCGCTCTAAGTTACCATACGCCTATGCTCTCCTGGCTGGTGGTTGGGGTTGGCGATATTACGCGCAAACGGGTACTGCCCGCGATTCTGGCGGAGCCGCGCAGCCGGCTGGCTGGAATCGTGACGCGCGACCCGGCCAAGGCCGCGCCGTATGGCGTCAAGGCGTGGAGCGATCTCTCCTCCGCGCTGGCCGGATGCGACGCCGCGGCGGTGTATATCGCGACACCCGTGTTTTTGCATGCGGCGCAGACCATTGGGGTGCTGCGCTCCGGGCGCCACGTGCTGTGCGAAAAGCCCATGGCGCTGAACTATGCCGAGGCGCTTGGACCGCGCCCGCGAGTTGATCGAGGCCGGCGCCATCGGGCGGCCGGTGTTCGCCGAAGCCACGGCGCACGATTGGTTCAATCCGCTCGGCACCTCGCGGGCCTGGCTGGCCGACCCGAAGCAGTCCGGCGGCGGGCCGCTGCGGGATACCGGATCGCACCGCATCGATCTGATGAACTATCTGTTCGGCAAGCCCATACGCGCGGCGGGGCACTTATCCACGCTGGTGCATCCGCTGCAAGTGGAGGACAACGCCACCGTGATGATCGAGTACGAGGGCGGGGTACGCGGCGTGGTGGATGTGCGCTGGCATTCGCGCGTGGTGCGCGACGAGTTCCGCGTGCGCGGCACGGAGGGGGAGATCGATCTGTCCCCGTTAAACGGTCCGAACCTGGTGCATCCCGGCGGCGTGGAGCGCATTGCAGCTCCCGAAAACCTCCACTATCCGTGTGTCGAGGATTTTGTCAGCGCCATCGTTCGCGGCATCCTTCCGAGGTCCTACGGAGAGGGCGCGCTGGCCGCCGAATGGGTAATGGAGCAAGTCACGCCGTAGGGGCGTGAAGATGTTGGTGCCGGGCCCGCCCGCGCCCTTTTCCTGCATCCCTGTTATCCTATCGCCGAGGACGACAGACCACAGAAGGCGACGGTCTGTCCCACCGGACGGTAAGGAGACCAAGATGTCAACTTCATCGCGCAGAACGTTCATGGCGGCCAGCGCCGCATTTTCCCTGGGCCGCGTGCTCGGCGCCAATGACAAGATCAACATCGGTATCGTGGGCATTGGAGGACGCGGCAACGACCACATCAATGCTTACGCCGGGCTGCCGGATGCGCGCATCGTGGCGCTGTGCGACGTCAATCAGGCCGCGCTCGAAACGGGGCAGGCCGCGGCCAAGAAGTTGACCGGGGAGCAACCCAAGGGCTACGACGATATGCGCAAGCTATTCGCCGACAAGGATGTTGACGCGGTCTCCATTACCACACCAAACCACTGGCATGCGCTCTCCACGATATGGGCCTGCCAGGCGGGCAAGGATGTCTATTGCGAAAAGCCCGCCTGTTACAACGTCCACGAAGGCGAGCGCATGATCGAAGTGGCGCGCAAGACCGGCCGCATGGTGCAGATCGGGTCGCAGAGCCGCAGCCTGGCCTATAAGATGAAGGCCGTGCGGTTGCTCAACGAGGGCGTCATCGGCAAGGTGTACCTGGCCAAGGGCCTGTGCTTCAAACGCCGCCCATCCATCAAACACGCGGAGGATTCGCCCGTTCCGGCCGGCGTCAACTGGGACATGTTCCTGGGGCCAGCCCCCATGCGCCCCTTCAACGCACTGCGCTTCAAGTACAACTGGCACTGGTTCTGGGACACCGGCAACGGCGACATCGGCAACCAGGGCGTGCATGAAATGGATATCGCGCGTTGGGGCCTGGGCGAAGTCATGTGGCCCAAGAGCGTGGTTTCCACGGGCGGCAAGTACGTGTACATCGACGACCAGGAAACTCCCAATACCCAGTTCGCCTCCTTCGATTACGGCGAAAAGCAGTTGCAGTTCGAAGTTCGCGGACTCAATACCGGCGGCGAGGGCAGCATCGCCAAGGGCGGGGGGAACTACGTCGGCAATCTCTTCTATGGCGCCGATGGCTGGATGAACGTGGACGGCACCGGTTTCAAGGTATACAAGGGCGACAAGGAAGACCTGGTCATGGACATGAGGAAAGAGGCGGGCGCCGATACACCGCCTCACATGGCGAACTTCCTGGCCGCGTGCCGCTCGCGCAACTACAAGGATCTGCATGCCGATGTGGCCGCCGGCGTGATGAGCGCCGACCTGTGCCATCTGGCCAACGCCAGCTATCGCGTGGGCCGGAAGCTCACCGTGGACGCCGCCAAGGGCCGTTTTACCGGCGAGGGTGCCACCGAAGGCAATCAACTGCTGACGCGCCCCAAGTACCGGAGCCCCTATGTCGTTTGAACCCGCCATCCTCACCACCACGGTGGGCAGCTATCCGGTTCCGGATTGGCTGCCGGCGCTGCCCAGCGAGCAGGCGCGGCTCGATGCCACACGGGTCGTCTTCGACACGCAGCGCCAGGCGCACATCGATCTGCCCACCGATGGCGAACTCTACCGCTTCGACGTCAATCACCCCGACACCAATGGGATGATCGAATACTTCCTCCGCCCGATGGCCGGCATACGTTCCCAGGTAGGGCGCAGCGATCACGAGTGCTTCGCCCGCAAGAGTACGATGAAGTTCCGCCGCAAGGCCGCGGGCGTGGTGGAGGAGGCGCTGGGTGAGGGCTCCCTCAATCTGCTGGCCGATTGCGAACTGGCCGCCTCGGTAGCGGGCGGGCCCTTCAAGTTCACGGTCACCAGTCCCTACATGCTGGCGCGCACATTGCTGGACAATTACTACCGGCACTTCGAGCCGCTGCTGATGGGGATCGCCGGGGTACTCGCGCAGCAAGTGGCCGGACTGCCGTGCGAGTGCCTGCAAGTGGACGAAGCCAACATTCCAGGCAATCCCTCCGAGGCCCCGCTGGCCGCCGACTCCATCAATTGCGTGCTGGATGCCTTCCACGGCA
>JAPKZC010000335.1 GCA_026394025.1 Candidatus Solibacter sp. | reverse complement strand
GGTGGAGGGAAGGGGATTGCGAAAGATGGAACTCCAGACGTTGGAGGGCATTTCCCGCAGGGTGCTCCACGCACCTTTTTCAGGGGTCTGGGTGCTCATACGCTTAAGTAAGTCCCCGGTTCGATCTGCATGCCTTTGTCAACTTCCAGTTCGCCGTTGGGCGCGAGGCTGAGCTTGAACCAGGGCAGGGGCTTGGGTGCCGGCCCGCCGGTGACGGTGCCATCCTGGTCGAATCGCGAGCCGTGGCAGGGGCAGGCGAAGCCGGTGTCGCTGATGCCGACGATGCAGCCCAGATGGGTGCAAGTGGTGGAGATCGCCGCCATCTTGCCGCCCTCGCGCACGATGCACACGCGCTTGACGTCGAGCGAAATGCGCGTGCCGGAGGGAAAATCGTCGGGCTTGCCGATGGCGAAGCGCGCCGGCTGCCCGTAGGTGGCGCGCGGCTTGATGAAGACCAGGTTGGACACGGCGGAGAGCACGGCGGAGCCGAACAGGCCCACGCTGGTCAGCCACGCCAGAACCCTGCGGCGCGGCATGTGCGGTTCAACGGCAGCGGTGTGGCTATGGGGGTCAGTGCTTGCCACTGGCATTAGGCTTCTCCTTGGGGGAATCGACCAGTTCTTCCAGATCGCTCCAGAAGACCTGATACTTGGTTTCTTCGATGTCGCGGAAATAGTCCTTCTTGACGGCAAAGATGAATATGCACACGGCGGCCAGCGCCATCGACAGGCTGGCTAGAATGGCAATCCAGGTCAGTTCCATGTCGCTTCGTCGATCCCTATGATTGCGGGCCCCTGTGCCGCCGCCGCGCGCGTTGCCAGATCGGCGATGTTCGCGTCTTTCAGCACCTGGCGAAGAGCTGCCTGTGCATCGGCCCAAACGTCGTGAGCGGGACACCACGCCCGGCGGTTGCAGGCGTGATCGCTGGTGAGGCACAGGTTGAGCCGGATCGGCCCCTCCACCGCCTCCACCACCTCCAGGATGGAGGCGGTGCGATGCAACTCCTCCAACTCGAACCCGCCGGTGTTGCCGCGATGGGAATTCATCAGCCCGGCGCGGGTCAGATTCTGCAGTACCTTACACAGGAACTGCTCGGGACATTCGGCCGCCGCCGACAGTTCCGAACGGCTCACCCGCGTGCCCGGCGGAAGGCCAGCCAAGTGGATCATCACCCGGATGGCATAGTCTGCGGCTCTCGTCAGCTGCATATAAAAGTAATAGGAGTCCCGTCGGGTCCGGCGGTCACGCCGGCAGGAAACTGGGTTTCCAATCCCAGATAGGCCTTGGTGGTTTCGTGAAAATTCCGGTTTTCGATATCCGGGCGAAGAATCGAACAAGCGCCCAGGTGACGCGGGGACGGCCAGCGCTATCGGGAGCGGCTCCAAACGGTGTGAATCTCCGTCTGCGAACGTAAGCGCCATACCGCCAGACCGGCATGCGAGATCCGAACGACGCTGCCCGTCCGCTTCGCTTGAGTATCGAAGTCCGGGTGCCGAAGAAAACGGCGAACGAACGTGGCGACCTCATACTGCCCGACGCTCATCACGACCAGGCAACAGCGTCGATGGCGGAACTCCGGCAGGTAGAAACCTGCATCGCGCGTGAAAAAGGTGACATTCCGCCGCTGGCGCAAGAGAACGACAATTTCGTCATCCTTCATCCCCTTGCGGCCGAGATTGACTCCGATTTGCCCCGCCTTCACCCGAGACCCGTCCAGTAGGAGTCGCTGGCCGTCGAGAATGTTTTCGTCCAGGGCGATCAAGCCTGAGCCCGTTGCAGCACGTATTCCGGCGCCGTGTACTGGGCGGAATGGTCGCGGAACGCCTGGCTCGCCAACCGAACTGCTTCCGAAATGGCATCCGCGGAAACGTGACCGCGCCACTCCTCCACGATCGTTTCCCAGGCAATGCCCCCCGCCACCTGTTCCATGACGTCAGCCACCAGAATTCGGGTTCCCCGAAACGTCGGCTGGCCATGGCAGATCGCAGGGTCGGCGACGACGTACCGTCCAATCATCCGCTTGCCAATCCGATGCTGTTCGCGCTTCGCCACTGTGAGCACCTCAAGCACAATTATAGCCACGTCTGCACCCGCGGGTTCGTATTACACCGCAGTGTTTTTGGTCACGCCGGCGCAGGCAGTGGCCGGCAACTTGCCAGCCACTGCAGCGGCGGCCTCCGGATGACCGACGGCACGTTCGCTATGCTGTTTTGTCAGGTCCGTGCGCGTCCTTGTAGTCCTCCGCCACCGTGTGGGTGAGCCTCGCTGCTCGCCAGGTCTCTCCATGGGTGACGGCACGTCCGGATGACCCTTGCCCTTTTTCCGCTACGGCGTTCGCAGGCTACGCGCCAGTAATCGCATCGCGGTTCCGCGTTTCCGCGCCGTCCTGTTGTCGAGCGGTCCGGGCGTCCTCTCGCGGGACGAACTCAAACGACAATGCCCTGGTTTCGAACAACTGGAAGATCGTTGGCACTGCTAGACGTGGGTCGAAGAGTACGACGTTTCTTCCACCCTTCTCCAGCGGGCTGTTGTAGATGATTCCATCGCGGTCGTGACTACGAAAAGTCTCGGCCAGTATTTGCGTTGGAACATAGCGGGACTTGCGCTCATCCGCGCCAACAGGCTTGGAGAATGCATGGGCGATGTCGTTTCACACGGCTGCCTCCTTTTCGGTCGCACTCAAAACACGCCGCTTTGGGTGATATGGGTTGCCAGACTCGCTGATCTTTTTGCCATCCAGCGAACAGTCAACTAAGGAAACATCGCGCAAAAGTTCGAAGTGCGCAAGGCTGACCCGGGACCCCACCCACGGGCGCACCTCAGCCATTGCCGCATTCGGGGTGGTTGCCATGTACAAGAATGGAATCCCGCTCGGATTCGCCCGCCCATCTCCGACGAATTCAGCTCTTGGGCACATTCGTTCGGCGGAAAAGGCGGTCTGACGTCGAATCCTGTGCTTTGCATTGCCGCCGTAGAAAGTAATATCGAAAGTCCGCCAGCCGCAACCATACTGAGCTCGGTAATAGGTCTGCCCCATCTTGATATCCGTCAGTCGTGAGCTTGACGTCTCAAGCACCAATCTCAGAAATGCCTGCACGGAAGCACTATGCACAAATCTGCACGTATGCATCACCGCTCGGGAAAACTACTCGTAGGCACGGTCAGATTCAAATTCGGACATGTCGATATTTATTATGTTAACGCTGAGAACAGCTCGTTACGCCACTCCTCAGCCCTCGCCAGTCGCCGACGTAGGGGAAAATGACTTTCCCGGAGGTCTGGAAAGTTCACTTGGCCCCATCACGCGCGTCGCTGACATGTTGCACCGATCTCTGCTGACTCCGCAGGATTTTGTGGGGCGCATCGCCGGCACGAAACCCGCCGGGAACCGGTCCGCCAGCCATTTCCACAACTCAATTCCCGGAGATCGCGCCGAGTGCTGGAAGAGCGTCAATCGGGATACACTGTTCGGTCCGGGAGGCGACAAAAATGGCTGAGGCATACGTGACCAATCGGCGGCAGTTTCTCGCCACTGCGTCCCTGAACGCCGTCGCGGCACGCGGCGTTTTGGGCAGCCCAACCGACCGGCCCAGCGTGCTGTTTATCCTGGCCGACGAATGGCGTGCCCAAGCCACCGGGTACAATGCCGACCCTAACGCGCGCACCCCGGTGCTGGACCGGCTGGCAGGGGAGAGCGTCAATTTCCAGAACGCCGTCTCCGGAACGCCCGTGTGCTGCCCGTACCGAGCCAGTCTGTTGACGGGGCAGTATCCGCTTACCAATGGCGTCTTTATCAACGATGTGGAATTGAAGCCGAAAGGCGTTACGTGGGGCGAAAGCTTCGCGCGCGCGGGCTACCAGACCGGGTACATCGGCAAGTGGCACGTCTACGGCAGTCCCGACGGCCAGTACGGCCGGCGCCTGGCCTACATCCCGCCGGAGAAGCGGTTCGGTTTCGCCTATTGGAAAGCCTGCGAGTGCAGCCACGAGTACAACCACTCGCTCTACTATCAAGACAACGACCCGACGCCGCGATACTGGCCCGGCTACGATGCGATGGCGCAGACAGACGACGCTTGCGCCTTTATCGAGCGCCAGGCGAAGGCGCGCGACGCGTACTCGCTGGTGCTTTCGCTCGGCCCGCCGCACTTTCCTTACGCTACGGCTCCGGCAAAACACCGGGCCCTCTACGAGGGGCGCCCCATCCAACTCCGGCCCAATGTGCCACCCGAGCATCGCGCGGAGGCCATCGAGATTCTGCGCGGCTACTATGCCCACATAGCGGCGCTGGATGACTGTCTGGAGCGGCTGCTCGGTACGCTCGAACGCACCGGGACGGCGGAGAATACCATCGTGGTGTTCACTTCGGATCACGGTGACATGATGCGCTCGCAGGGACTCACCACCAAGCTCTATCCGTGGGACGAGTCGGTGCGCGTTCCATTCCTGGTGCGTTATCCGCGCCGCTTCGGGAAGAAGACACGCGCGGCAGCGTCGCCGCTGAATTCGCCGGACATCCTGCCCACGCTGCTCGGTCTGTGCGGTCTGGCGATTCCGGATGGCGTGGAAGGCACGGATTTTTCGCGCGCGGCGGATGGGCATGGCGACGCCAACGGCCGCGGTGCGCTGCTCAGCCTGCCAGTTCCGATTACCGAAGCCCGGAAGTTCGGCTTTGCCGAGTATCGCGGTCTGCGCACAGGCCGATACACCTACGCACGTTCGATTGCCGGACCCTGGCTGCTCTACGACAACCGGCAAGATCCCTACCAGATACACAATCTGTGCGGACAATCGAAACATCGGGACACGCAATCGCGCCTCGATCGCGATTTGAATGCGATGCTGAAAGAGCGCAAGGACGAATTTCTGCCGGCTCGCGAATACGTCAGCCGCGCCGGCCTCGGCCACTATCGCGAGGTGAACGTGCCGGTGGGCCAGGTCAAGAGTCCGTGGGGCGATTGGGAGTCCACAATGGCGCCGGAACTCGCGAAATAGAGGAAGGAGCTTTTCATGATAGACAGAAGGGGTTTTCTGCGGTTGGCGGGTGGCGCGGCAGCGGGCGCGGCGCTGGGTGCGGCCCCGGCCGCGGCCAAGAAGCCCAATTTCCTGGTGATTCTGGCGGATGACATGGGTTTTTCCGATGCGCGCTGTTATGGCGGCGACGTCGATACGCCCAACCTGGACCGCCTGGCCGCCGGAGGCGTCCGCTTTACCCAGGGGTACTCCACGGCGCGTTGCGGGCCTTCGCGAAGCTGCCTGCTGACCGGCTACTACGCGCAGCAGACCGCGAGCGATGTCATGACTCCGGGCAACGTCCCCAGCTATACGAAATTCATCCCGGATTACCTCAAGCCGCTGGGTTACCGCACGTATCATTCGGGCAAGTGGCACATGCGGTTCGCCACCGGCGCGGGCGGCGCCGGATTCGACCACTCCTACACCATGCTCGATGAGCTTCGCTTCTTCACCCAGAACCGCCACGAACTCGACGGGCAGCCGCTTCCCAAACCGGGAGACGGTTACTACAGTACGACGGCCATCTCCGACTATGCGGTGCGTTTTCTCAAGGAGCACGCCCAGGACCACGCCCGGGATCCCTTCTTCCTCTTTCTCGCGCCCCATGCTCCGCACTTCCCACTGCAAGCCCCGCCGGACGATATCGAGCGCTACAAGGACAGGTTCGCCGAGGGGTGGGACGTGGCGCGGGAACGAAAGCACGCGCGCATGCGCCGCATGGGCTTGGTCAACTGCGCTCTGGCGCCGCGCGAACCCCAAATGTGGACCCAATGGAATACCCCGGATGACGAACTCTTCGCCAAGACCGGCCCGGGCGAAGTGGCGCGCGCCGTCGCGTGGTCCACCCTGACCGCGGAGCAGAAGGCATTCCAGCGCACCAAGATGGCAATCCACGCGGCCATGATTACCCGCATGGACCTGGAGATCGGCAAAGTCATCGGGCAAGTCGACGCTATGGGAGCCAAGCGCGATACCGTGATCCTGTTCCTTTCCGATAACGGCGCGAGTTCCGAGCAGTTGATTCGCGGCGATGGGCACGACCGGGCGGCGTCGCCCGGATCGGCAAAGACCCACCTGGGTCTGGGACCTGGCTGGGCGTCTTGCTCGAACGCTCCCTTCCGCCTGCACAAGAGCTGGGTGAATGAGGGGGGCATTGCTTCGCCGATGATTGTGCACTGGCCGAACGGGATCAAGGACGCCAACAAGCTGCGTCACGACCAGTGCCACTTTGTGGATGTGCTGCCCACGGTGGTAGATCTGGCGGGCGGCAGCACCGCGGCCGCGGGCGCTCCGCCGCTGGCCGGACGGAGTTTTGCGCCCGCGCTCAACAAGGATGGCGCCGCTTCCCGTGAGTTTCTGTATTTCAATCACAACAATAACCGGGCAATCCGGGTAGGCGATTGGAAGCTGATCGCGACCGGCGCCAAAGGGCCTTGGGAGTTATACGATCTGAGCCAGGACCGCTGCGAACAGCATGACCTGGCAGCCGCGCAACCCGACCGGGTGCAAAAGCTGGCAGCCATGTGGACCGCGCACGACACCGAGTACGCGCGGGCTAGAGAGAGCGCACCGCCCACCACCAGAGTCCGCCTGGGCAATCCGACTGGGGCTTAGGCGGGTGGGACAGGCCATGCTTTTTGTGGCCTGCCGCTCTGCGCGTGGGTGACAGGCGACAATAGTCTGTCGCCTGTCACCTGGATGCATTCACTCGCGAGTTGCGATACGCTCAGAGACCGGAGGTAGTTCGATGCTTCAGTGGAAGTCGCTCCTTAACTCTCATCTCGTTGTCGCGATGCTCTCCGTCGCCACGCTTGCGGCCCAGTCCGCCGCGCCCAAACGTG
>JAPKZC010000913.1:9058-9395 GCA_026394025.1 Candidatus Solibacter sp. | reverse complement strand
TTGAAGGTCAGGCTCCCGGCGAACCGCCCTGGAACCAGCGCATCGTCATTCAAGATCGCCGGTCTGCAGGGGAGGATTCCTTAGCCGGCGAGCCCGCTCACCCTGATGGCGGAAGAGACCAGCCGCATGACAGTAGACAGGGGCTGGGTGACGCATCACCACCGCTTGCGCAGACCTCGCTCCCTGGGCCGACGGATCTTTGAGGGTGCACGGCCCGATCCCCAACAGTATAATCTTAGGTAGTCTCGGCGCAGGATGGCATTCGTACCAAGGAACTCGCCGGTGACGGCCAACAGCGGATGCTGATGGCGTTGGGCGCGCAGCCGGCGGCGACCGG
>JAPKZC010000913.1:5492-9026 GCA_026394025.1 Candidatus Solibacter sp. | reverse complement strand
TGCGGATCTACGTTCCGGACGGCCTTAAGTGCAAGCGCGCGCACTTGTTCGAAGGACTTACGTCGACGATAAAGACCGAAGGGAATCTGCTTGCGGCGGATTCCGCGTGGTCGAGCGGCACGGCCATTTCGCCGGGACTGAAGCGGGCCACGGTAACGTTCGCAACGAAAGCATAGTGGCGGACCCACATGCCATAGGAGGTCGCTGAATGGGAAATTTACGAATGAGCCGGCGCAGGATGATGGCCGGCGCTGCCGCTGTTAGCGGCTTAGGCGCAATCTATAAGATGGCCGAAGGCCCTGTCATGGGCCAGCCCCAGACGCCTCCCGCCGGCCAGGCGGGTCGCGGAGGCGCCGCGCCGGCAGGCGGCGCGGGTGGCCGGGGCGGCGCTCCGGGTCAGGGAGGCGGCCGTGGGGGCCGTGGGGGCGCGGTCCGTTACGGCCCGATCAACAAGTTCTCTTCGCCATCCGACTTGAGGATCACGGACATTCGATCGCTTAGGGTCGCGGCCAATTTCGACTATCCGATAATCAAGATCTTCACCAATCAGGATGTCTACGGGCTGGGGGAGGTGCGCGATGCCGGCAATGAGGCCCTCGCCCTCGCCATGAAACCCATGCTGGTGGGGAGGAATCCCCTCGACGTTTCGGGACTTCTGCAAACCATCCGGCCGTGGTCTGGCGCAGGGCGGCAGGGCGGCGGTTTCAGCGCCATCGATATCGCGCTGAACGATATTACCGGGAAGGTCTTCGGAGTGCCCGTCTGGCGGCTGCTGGGAGACAAGAAACGCGACCGCGTGCGCATGTACTGCGATACCACGGGAACGTCCGATCCCAAACAGTATGGCGAGCGCATGTCGGCGCGCAAGAAACTGGGCTTCACCTTCTTCAAAATGGACGTCACCACCAACTTCATTGGCGGCAAGCCTGGGGCTCTGGACGCCGGCGGCGTCCCGACCGACAAGGGCCTGGAATACGGCGGGGAGCTGATTGCGGCGGTGCGGGACGCCATCGGCGCGGACGCTCCGCTTTCGGTGGATTCCTCCAGCGTTCGCGCGGGCCGGGCCTTCGAGAAGTATCACCTCGAATGGCTGGAGGACCTGTTCGGAACAGGCGGCTTCTGGAGGTGGAAGGACTTCAAGGAGATCAGGTCTCGCACTACGACGCCGCTACTCACCGGGGAGGACGGTTTCGGCCTGGAGGAAGGGTTCCAGGCGCTGATCGACAATCGGGCCGTGGATATCATTCACCCGGACCACGGCACTTCGGGAGGCTGCCGGGAAACGAAGCGGATTGCCGATTATGCGTGGAAGCGGGAGCAGATCCCGACGGCCAGAGTGCCACGCGGTGGATTTCATCTCCTGGTGGCAGGAACTGGTGGCCGTGGTTTCGCAGCCCCTGATTAACCAGGGGTACATCGCGGTACCGGACACGCCGGGTCTGGGCGTGGAGCTAAACGAGAAGGTGGTGAAAGAGCATCTGCGGTATCCGGGCTACTTCGAACAGAGCACGAAGTGGGACGAGAGCATCAACCCGCGGGGAGCCGGCGGGCCGTGGCCGCACTTCAATGTGGACGGCGTCTGGGTGAACGAGCGGACCTCGGACTACTGATGCGCCGGGCGCCGTGCGCCCCATTCTAAGGAGATAACAACGCGAACCTCCTCTAATCGCGGAGCGGGTGCACCGTCTGCTCACGAAGGTCTGACAGCGGCATGGAAACCAAAGCAACGGTGTTACGCCGCCGCAGTCTGCTCGGGGCTGGTCTGGCGGCTGTGGCGGGCTCGGCGATCTCACTTCCCGGCAACCGAAAGAAAGGACTCCGGCAGGCACATCTGAGTGTCCTGCCGGAGTACTCAAATCAAACGCGTTCCCGCCCGCCTTCGGGCTCGACGCCAAATCAAAAATCGTACCGCAATCCAAACTGCATTACCCTGGCGGCACCAGCGCTGCTGACTTGGCCAAAGTTCGACGCGTTCAGGGCGTTCGCCGGGTTTCCAAGATTCGCAAAGTTGATCACGTTATAAGCCTCGGCGCGAAACTGCATTTTGCCGAGACGCTCTCGCGACGACAGCCGGAAACTCTTCAGAACAGCTACGTTGGTGTTGAGGCTGCCTGGCCCGGTGATAATGTTCCGGCCGGTGTTTCCGAATGTGCCGGTTGAAGGCGCGCGAAACGCGGCGGTGTTGAAGTACTTCGCGATCAATTCTCCCCGTGGCCGGCTCACATCCAGGAACGCGTCGCCGACTTGATTGGCCCGCTGGGGCCCGGCCGCGCGCGAGCTCCCAATCAGCGCAGTGTCGGCGCCCGTGACGATTGAAAACGGCGCTCCGGAGCTTCTTTGCAGGGTCCCTGACAACTGCCAGCCGCCGAACATTCGGGCAAGCAGGTTGGTGCCCCCGAAGCCGGGCGCGTTCCACACGCCGTTGAGGGCGAGAACGTTTCTCCGGTCGAAGGCGGAAAGCCCGCGCTCGGCTTTCAGATAGTCATAGGGATTGCTGGCCGTACCACCTTCGGCGTTGTCATTGGAACCTTCATCGATGGACTTGGACCATGTGTAAGCCAGTTGCATCATGAAGCTGTGCGAGAATTGTTTCCGCGCGTCTATTTGCAGCGAGTGGTAGTTCGCGTTTGCGTCGGAGCTGCTGCGTGTTGCTTGCCGTGGCGCCCGGACCGTACACGGCGGGGTTCCACTCGTTCTGCACCGCAAGGTGATGCGCCACCTTGCCGACGTAACCTGCCTGGATGAACACGTCCGAGCGGACCTGACGCTGCACGTTCAGGTTGAACTGCATGGTAGATTGATCACTGAAATCGGGACTGGTCCTGGAAGCCTGAAACGGGTACGCCCAGGTCGGGTTTTTGAGATATGCATCATTGAGCGCCCACCCTACCAACGGGTCGGCCCCGCCGCCGTAGGGGTTGGAGAAGCTGGCGGGCGGCGACAGCGAAACTACGCGCTGGAAAGGCGGATTCTCAAACTCGTGCTGCTGCATGACCCCGGCCGGCCCGCTGGTAACCCTTCCGAAGCCGCCGCGAACGGATGTCCTGCCCGTCCCGGTAACGTCCCATGCAAAACCGAAGCGGGGCTCGAAGTTCTTCTTGTTGGCGGCGTAAATGGAATTGGGAATTCCCGCATCTCCGACGTACACCATTCCGGGAGGAGCACTGGGGATGACCGTGGACTGCCTTCCCGGAATTATGTTGGCCGCATAGTTTCTGTCCATGGTGTAGGGCACGTGCAGTTGATACCGCACCCCGTAGTTCAACGTCAGCCGCCGGTTGACTTTGAAATCATCCTGCGCAAATGCGGCGTAGTTGGAACCCCAAAAACTGGCGTAGTACATACACGATATGAGGAGAGCATTGGGCCTTCCGATCATGTAGTCCGCCATCGCGTTGCCGGTAAAGGTGCCGTCGAAAGTGAAGATCCCCATGGCCCGGTAAGAGGTTTCGGTCACCTGCCTGGCATACCACCCCGACACGCCGAACTTCAGCGAGTGCCGGCCGCTGGTTCGGGAGAGCTTCGCATCAGCCT
>JAPKZC010000913.1:0-5474 GCA_026394025.1 Candidatus Solibacter sp. | reverse complement strand
GAGAGCTTCGCATCAGCCTGGTATACGTTGTCCACTTCACGCGAGGGAGTGCCTGGGGAGACGCCGGCCCGGCTCGAGATGCTGACTTGGGGCGAAACGGGGGCCGGCTGG
Source organism: Candidatus Solibacter sp. (assembly GCA_026394025.1). Classification (GTDB taxonomy): domain Bacteria; phylum Acidobacteriota; class Terriglobia; order Bryobacterales; family Bryobacteraceae; genus Solibacter. Next base: position 5,363 of record JAPKZC010000913.1, on the reverse strand, counting down.
CTGAAGTTGCCGCCGAGCTGCACGGCATTCTTCATCGCTACCCGAGACGCTTTACTCGAATTACTGTTGACTCGCGTGTAGGACAGGCGGAGTTCGGCCAACATGACCGGACGGAAGGTGTGCGTGTCCGAAAGAGTTAAGGACTGTACTGGCACCATGGTACCGGCCGAGGCAACCGGGAAAAGCTCTATGGGCGAGCGGTTAATGGTTTCGTCCCGGTTGCGAAAGTAGCGGACGGACAGATTGTTGGACGCGGAAAGATGCTGGTCGCCCTTTATCGAGACCTGATTGTTGAGACTCCTGGTGCTGATCAGAGTCGTGTTCTGGCCGTTGGACTGGTTCGGAAGGAGCGGCTGATACAGGTTGTAAATGTTAACCGGGAAGGCGGTGCTGGTGGTTGGGTCGATGACCGCTTTCGCAGTGGCCGAGAAGTTGCCGACGCGCTCCTGGGATGTCGCTGGGAAAGCTGTCGAAATCGCTTGCGAGCTCAGTCGGAGGCCCTGGTAAGACACGAAAAAAAAGGTCCGATCCTTCCCGTTGTAGTGCGGCAGCACAACCGGGGCGCCAAAGCTCGCGCCGAACTGGTTCTGTCTCAGGAGCGGAGTTGTTGCCGCGAAGAAGTTCCGCGCATTTACCGCATCATTCCGGAAATACTCATACAGGCTGCCGTGAGGAGTGTTGGTGCCGCCCTTGGTCACCGCCAGGAAGACAGAGCCCACCCCTTGGCCATATTCGGCGGCGTAGGTGTTGGTCAGGACGCGGAACTCTTCTAAGGCATCCGGCGCCGGCAGATTCTGCGAAGTTCCATACAAGGTGGAAATCAAATTGGCGCCATCCAGCATGAAGTTGTTATCCCGGAGACGTCCGCCGGATACGCTGACCGTTGGGCCCTGCCGGGAGTTGGTCACCACAGTCGGTAAAGTGGCCTGGGCGATGCCTGGAAGCATGCTCGCGAGCGAGAGCACGTTCAAGTCCAGGAGCGGCAGATTCGCCAGCAGTTGGCGGTTGATGGTGGCGCCGACCGTGGATCCCTGCGTGTCCACCGCGAGCGCGTCCGCCGCGACCGTGACATTCTCCGCCACCGTGCCGACCTCCAGGCGGATGTCCGCGCGCGTGTTCTGCCCAACCGAAACCTGAATCCCGGTCTGGCTGGAGGATTTGAAGCCCGCCACCTCGGCTCTGAGGCTGTACCTGCCGGGAGGCAATGCTTGGATGAAGAACGCGCCTTCCGCGTTGGACACGGCTTTACGGCTCAAGCCGGTGTCCTGGTTCACCGCTTGGACGGTGGTGTTCGGCACGGCGGCTTGCGTCGGGTCGAACACCTGGCCGTTGATGGCGCCCGTGTCCTGCGCATAGGCAGTCGAAAGCATTGCCGCGAGCAGCGCAGTTGCGCCGTAGCAGACTACTACACGACGTGACATATTGACCTCCTCTTCCGGTCAGTACCGGGTTCTCAGAAAACCAGCCTGTAGCGGACCTCCACAGCGGCTATTACGCGAAGGGGCATCCGCAAAACATATCGTGACAGGAGGATATCATCAGAAGGTTGAAGGCGTCAAGGAGCTTTTTCTATGAAAATGGGCGGCCCTCCAGGTTGCGCTACCGCGCCGCCCGGTAGAGCGCCCCCGAAGAGCGCGGCGGCGATCATGAAAGGTTTGATTGCTCTAACCGTCCGTGTTTTAGTAGTCTGTACTTTCTATCATGAAGGATCGGAAATTGGGCCGAGCCCGTCCCGGCGTTACTGGGATGAACGCCCCGTTGAGCCGTAAGCCGCAGTTATCCGGTGATCCCAGGCCGACGGCTGCCTGGCGCAGCGATCGACGAACCCACGGGATACTGATCGGGTTGCTGTTGTGCGTGTTGGCCCTGTTGGTGTACTCAAATTCGTTCCGCGTCCCGATTATTTTCGATAGCAAAGGCCTGCTGCTTCAGGATCCGCGAATCCGCGCCGCGACCAGCGAAAACGTGGCATTGATCTTTCAGCACACGTATTGGTGGCCATGGGGCGAAGCCGGAATTTACCGCCCGTTGACGACGCTTTCGTACCTGTTCAACTATGCCATCCTCGGCGATGGCGATCACGCAGCCGGATATCATCGGGTAAACCTGGCGATGCACATGGTGAACGTGCTGCTGGTGTTTGCAGTGAGCCGCAAGCTCCTGGGGCAGCTTGGGGCTTCGGCCCTGATGGCGGCATTGTGGGCCGTGCATCCGGCATCGACGGAAGCAGTGACGAACATTGCTGGAAGACCGGAGTTGCTATCGGCAACGGCCGTGCTCGGCGGGTTTCTGATGTACGTGAAGAGCATGGAAGCCACGGGCACAGGGCGTATCGCCTGGTTCTTGGGGTTGGGGACGGTGACAACGGCCGGCGTCTATTCAAAGGAAAACGCGGTGATGATCATTGGGGTGATCGCGCTTTACGAGTTAGCGCGCCTGGGGCGACGCCGCTGGTGGGATTTTCTGTTCGCATGTATAGCGACAGGCATACCGATCGCGGGGATGCTGGTCCAACGAGCTTCGGTGCTGGCCGGATCGGCGCCCGCGGAGTTTCCCTTCACGGACAATCCAATTGCGGACGCTGGTTTCTGGACGGGCCGGCTGACGGCGCTAGAGGTCGTAGCGCACTACCTTGTTCAGGCGGTGTGGCCGTGGCGGTTGTCCATCGACTATTCGTACGCCCAGATCCCACTGGCGAATGGGGGCTCGGGAGACTGGATATGGGTGGCGGCAACGCTGCTGGCGGCGTCGGGTTTAGTGGCATTGCGGCGATGGAACCGGACCGCGTTTTTTCTTGCTGGTTTCGCGCTGATTGTGCTTCTTCCGGCGTCCAATCTGCTGTTTCCCATCGGCACCATCCGGGCGGACCGCTTTCTGTATTTGCCCGCGGTAGGACTGCTGGGGTGTGTGGTGATGGCAGCATACACGTTGGGATCGCGGATGAGATTGCCGCTGCTTGCGCCCGCGCTCATCCTGGTCATGACAGCGGGTTTTGCGGTGCGCACCTGGGGGCGGAACGCGGAGTGGCGGGACGAAGTCACGCTGGCGAGTGCAGATGTACAGACAAGCCCGCGCAGTTTCAAGCTGCATGTATTGCGGGCCACAGCGATGTTTTCCGCGGATCCTTTGCATGCGAATATCGACCGCGTCGTGGAGGAGATGGATAAGAGCCTTGCGATCCTGCACGGTTTGCCGGACCTGCGGCGTGCTCCCGAGACGTATTACTTTGCCGGCGTGGCTTATCTGGCAAAAGGCGACCGGTCCCAAACGGCGGGCGTGGGGGATTTCCAGACGGCTTACCGGCGGTCGCGTGAGCTTCTGGAGAGCTGCATACAGATCAACAATGCCTACGAGCGGCAGCGGGAAGCGAGGTACGGAAAACCTGCGCCGGGCGTGGTGGCACGCACGAAGCCGGACGCCTACCTGCATCTCTCGATGGCGTATCAGCGGCTGGGAGGCATGGCTGGCGCGCTTCGGGCAGCGCGTGAGGCGCAGCGATTGGCTCCGCTGGATTTTCGGATGTACCGCCGAAGGGCGGACCTTTTCTTAATACGCCAGCAGGGCGACGATGCGGCGGTGGCGTTGATCGAAGGTATGCTGATCACGTCAGACCTGAGCTTGCGATCGGACCTGGTGCGCTTGTATGGAAGTTCCACCGATCCCGCGAATTGCACGCTGGTTCCCGACCCGGCCGGCCCGGCAATCAACCAGCAATGCGGCATTGTGCGCGAACACATGTGCGCGGCGGCTCCGGGTGTATTGATGGCGCTGATTGACACGGGCAGGCGGCAGGAAGCGCTGGAGACGAAGCAGACGTTTTTCGACGACTACCAGTGCGCACCCGGGCCACTCAATGAAGTACTTCAATGAAGGGTTGCCCGGCCGCCGAACACGTCGAGACAGCCTGAAGTTTCCAAAACGTGATCGCGCAAGCCGTCGCAAGCCTTCAAGGCACGGTTTCAGTGACACCCGAACGCTGAGGCGACAGGTTACCGAGCCTCGGCCAGAGCCGCCTTGGCGTATTCGAAAGACCGCTTCACATCGGCCGCGCGGTTAGATGTCTTGTAGTCGCAGTCGAGATAACATTTGATCGGATATTTCCGCTCCTTGATCAAACGGATGATTTCCTTGATCGGCGTGTCGCCCTCACCCCACGGAACGCTCAACCGGTCTCTCCGCCGGTCTTTGAGATACAGCAACGTGATGCGGTTATGGTGATCCTCGACGAACTTGAGGGCATCGTACCCGCCGCCGGTAGCGTCGCCGATATCGAAAACAATCGAATACTTCCTGGAGAGAGATACGGCCGCGTCGTAGCTTTCGGGCTTGGCGATCGCGTCGGGATTGGTGGCGTTCATATTAGGACCGCCCATGATCCCTACGATGAAATCGTGCTTGTCGGCCAACGGCGCCACCCGCTTGGCCGCGGAAAGCCCGAAACCGAGGGTAATTAGCTGCGCGCCGACCGCCTCAGCAATCTCGAAAGTCCGGCTGAGTTCCTCTTCGGTGGAGCCGGGAAATCCGCTGAGCCCGCAGATCGCGATACCGGCGTTCTCAAACTTGCTCCGGATGGCCCGGTAATAATCGAGCGGCACAGAGTTGCGCCACTCGGCCAGTTCCTGGCGAGCCTGGGCGCGCGAGGCGGCGATTTCCGGCGGAACCGTCACCCCCGGGCCGGCCGGACCACCCGCCCGGATGCGGTCCCAAAAGCGGGCCGGCTCTGTCAAAGGCGCATAGAGATCGCACTCGCCAAGACGGCAGTCGACCATGCACTGGATCACCTGGTCAATCAGACCCTCCTGTGGCAAGCCAATCCCCGTAAAGATGTAACTCTGCAGCCCGAATTGCACTCCGTGGACTACGGAGTCAATCTTCTTCGCGGCTGCCGCGGATAGAGGCAACGCTCCCAAAGCCAGCTTTCCCAGACCTCGTCTCGAAAACATCGTAGGTGTCTCCCGTGCCTGCCGAGGATGTGGACACTCAGACTAAGAAGCTAGCACATATTCGGCACGCCAAACTCCGAAAATCTCCCAGAAGCTCGCCCTGAAGCATGCGGGAATGGAACATCTGCCGTGCAGCCTGAGCCGCATCCGGAGTACACGGCGGAAGCGTGGCCGGACCCCAAACAATTGAACAAGAAAGGGCCGTTCTTAAATGGCGGGCGGCATTGAAAAAAAAAGAGCCAATCCCCAAACCCTGGTCGCATACCCCTTGACCAGGACTATGAGACCCTATACGCTTGACCTAGTGGATTAACGGCCCTGGAGGTCATCTTCATGTCGAATTCGCGTAGAACGTTTTTACAGTCCACTGCGGCGCTGGCTGCAGGGCTCTCGGGTGTGACGTCCCCTTTGGAAGCGCAG
>JAPKZC010000783.1:1636-14153 GCA_026394025.1 Candidatus Solibacter sp. | reverse complement strand
CCTGGGCCGGGATTCGAAAGTCCGAAGTGACGGTGGTGGAGACACCCAGTCCTGAGCCAGTGGTGGAGAAGCACTGGTCGCAGCCGGCGGTGGAGAGCCTCTGGTCGCAGCCGGTGTCGGAGGAAGCAGGCTACGGCGCCCAGAGCTACGCCTCGCAGGCCTACGCTTCGCAGGGGTGGAGTCTCTAGACGGGACGGCCGACGCGCCCGTCATTGCAGGCGCGGCCGATTTTGCTCGTTGAGTATCAGGCCGTCAAAGATGGCGAGCACCTGCTTGCGGTAGGCGCAGACGCGTCGCAGGTTATCCCGGAAGCTGGCCTCAAAGTCCCTTGCTTTCATCCACTTCTCGATCATCGGATGGGGCACGTCGATATCCTGCCGGAGGGTGTCCACATCGTGCCCACGCAGGAACAAACCGTAGAAAAACGCCGCTTCCCGCTGGGGCGCCAATGGGTCGAAATCGTCTCTCGCCGTCATAGTGGATCTGAGCGGAATTGTAAGTATAACGGGGACCTTTGTGATCCGGCAAGTCCAAAAATGGTCGCACGAACAACCGTTGAGGTGAACCGGGCCAAGCCAGGGTCACCGCTGCGTTACCCCGCCAACCTGCCGAGTTGCTTCTGCGCCAGCCGGCTCCAGCGGGCAGTATACCGGCGGCGATAGCGTGGCGCGGTGCGGTCGGCCTCCACGGCGCGGGCGAAGGCGGTGCGCGCCGCGGCGGTCTCGCCGAGTCCTTCCAGCGATTGACCGTGGTAGTATAGCCCTTCCGGATCGTAGGGGCGGCGCTCCGTGTAAATCGCCAGTTCGTGGCGCGCATCGGCGTACTGGCGCGCCGCGACGTAGATGCCGCCGAGTTCGCGCAGCACCTCGCTGAAGCTGTGGTGCTCGTCCTGGCTGACCACCATCTGGAAGTGGGCGAGCGCGTCGCGCAGGCGTCCCTGTTCGCGCGCCATGCGCCCGAGTTGGAAGTGGGCGTCGGTCAGCGTGGGGTCGATCGCGATCGCCTTCTGGAAACGGGCGGCGGCCTCGGTGTACTGGTGGCGCTGCTGGTGAATCAGGCCAAGCTGGTACTGCGCCTCGCCGTCGTGGGGATTGACGGTGGCAGCCTCGAGCATGCGCCGGAAGCTCTGCCGGCTGCGTAGTCCCGCGCCCAGACCGGAAAGTTCGCTACCCAGATAATACCAGGCGAAAAAGAGGAAGAACGGCGACGCCAGCATGCCCAGCAGGAAGCGCAGCGGTCCCCAGAAGAACGCGGCGGCGGCCAGCGGAATCCAGGAGAGCGCCACCACGCCGGCGGCCGTTCCGCTTTCCACGCCGAATACCGTGCGGACCGCGAAGAACATCAGCAGCGCGAAATAGAGCACGGCGGCAATCAGCAGATAACCCACAGGCACGAAGGAGGCCGCTAGCGCCAGAGGGATTTCGGCGGCAGCGAACGCCATCGCGGCACAGGTCAACAGCGTGGAATAGTCGCGCTGGAAGACTACGCCCACTCCGCCCAGCCTGCCGAGCAACGTCGCCAGCACGAGCGTTCCCGGAACGTAAACCACCGCCAGCACCAGCAGGGGCGTGAAGAAACTGATGGGCAGCCAGGGGGCGGTGAACTTCAGCAGCAGAGTTGCGGCGAGCACCGCCGCAGAGGCGAACAGGAGACTACCGCGATCCAGGATCGCGCTCATGGCGCCGGCGGGTTGCGACCAGATTTTCAGCAGCAGAAGCACAAATGCAGAATAGCAAGCCGAGTCCGGGCCGCGCCCGGATGCACCGGGTTGAGCTCTATAGTCGCCACTTTCGCGAACGTCCGATGGCGCAGCGCACGTTCCTCCGCTTCCCCCGCGTTCTCGGCGTCTCTGCGCCTCTCCGCGTCAAACACACGCTCTCATTGGTTCCGGTTTCGCCGGCTCAGGGAGTGGGTTCCCAAGTTCTAGCTCATCCGCTCTGCCCAGCGGATATAGCGCATCAGTTCGCGTCGCTGCCGCCAGGCGAAACTCCAGAACTGCGCAAACGTGATATCTTCCGCGTGCAGTCCCCAGTAGGTCTCGATGCGCCAGCGCAGGTAGGGACTCCGCCACGGGCACAGCCGGTAGCCGCGCGAGAGACGCCACAGGATGCGGATCATCTACTTGTCCGTTGTCTTGGCGTCCGGCGTGGCGTAGTAGCCGCTGCGCGTGCGCACGGTTGGATTGCCCGGAGCCCTGGCGGCGATGCGGATCGCCCGGAAGGTGTTGTCCATCGCCGACTTCGAAGGCGAGTATTCGATGATGTACTGGCTGCGGATATCCTTCGCCACCAGATGCGCGATGGCATCCACTTCCTCCACGTCCTTGGGGAAGAACGTTTTTCCCCCGGTAGCCTCGGCCAGGTCGTTGAGCGCGCGCTTGGCGCGCGCGGCTTCGCGGTGCTCTTCCTCGCTCAGCAGGCCGACGCCATAGATCAACACGTCGCTCTGGTGCGCGCTCTTCATGACCCGTTCCAGAGAGAGGATGCTCGAATTGTCGTTGCCGTCGGTGATCACCACCAGCACCTTTTTGTCGCGGTGCCCTTTCTTCAGGTGTTGGATCGACATTTCGATGGCGTCCCGCATGGCGGTTCCGCCGCGGGCATCGATCTTGCCCAGCGCGGTTTCGAGTTCCGCGATGTCGTTGGTGAAATCCTTGTCCTTGGGGTTGTCCAGGTAGGCGGTATCGTTGAAGTTGACGATGAAGACCTCGTCTTCACGGTTGGAGTCCTTTACCAGCGCCAGGGCCGCGGCTGAGACCTTGCCCAGTTTACTGCGCATGCTGCCGCTGTTGTCGATCACCAGGCCGAGTGAAACCGGAACGTCTTCGCGCTTGAACTTGCGGATCTCCTGCTTGACCTTGTTCTCGTAAACCGTAAAGGCGGATTGCGGAAGCGTGGTCACCAGATGACCGTTCTTGTCGATCACCGTGGTGTGGCAGACCACGATGCGAGTGTCGGCGCGGAAGACAGTGGCGGTTTCCTGCGCCGGCTGAGCCATCAGCGCGGCCGCCATGAGAAGACAGAGCTTGAAGGAGTGCATTATTTGGAAGTAGGCCCTTTTGCTCCGGAACCCGTGGGGCCGGCCTGGTCGGGAGTTGCGTAATACCCGCTGCGCGTGCGAACCGTGGGATTACCCGGAGCTTTAACCACAATCTTAATCTGGCGGAACGTGCCGTCCATGGCGGTGTCCGACGGCGTGTACTGGACGGTGTACTGGTTGCGGATGTCGCGCGCCACCTGGTGAGCGATCTTTTCGACGTCCCCGGCGTCCTTGGGAAAGAAGACCTCGCCGCCGGTCGCCGTGCCCAGTGCCTTGAGGGCGCGTTGCGCGCGCTGCGCTTCACGGCGTTCTTCCTCTCCCAGCAGGCCCACGCCGTAAATCAGGACTTCGCTCTGCTGAGACGCCTTCACCAGATTCTCCAGACTGACCACGCTGGCATTGTCGTTGCCGTCGGTGACCACCACCAGCACCTTCTTGTCCTTGTGCGCGTGCTCCTTCAGGTGGTCGATGGACATGCGGATCGCGTCGCGCATAGCCGTTCCGCCGCGCGAATCGATGCGCGTCAGGGCTTCTTCCATTTCCTTGATGTTGTTGGTGAACAACTTGCGGTTTGGCAGGTCCAGGAAAGCTTCGTCGTTGAAGTTGACGATGAAGACCTCGTCTTCGGGGTTGGAATCTTTTACCAGCGTCAGCGCCGCGGCTTCCACCTTGGCGCGCTTGTCCCGCATGCTGCCGCTGTTGTCGACGATCAGTCCCATGGAAACCGGAACGTCCTCGCGGCGGAAAACCTTGATCGGCTGCTGCACGCCGTCTTCGAAGACCGTGAAAGCATCCTGCGCCAGGGTGGTGACCAGGTGGCCGTTCTTGTCTACCACCGTGGTGTGGCAGACCACCAGCCGCGTGTCCGCGCGGAAGATTGCCGGGCCGCTCTGCTGCGTCCATAGCACCCCCGCGGACAGCGAGAGCAGAACCGCACCGGCGGTGAGAGCGGCCACTGCCTTGCGGTCGCGGTTCCGATTGTGTTTCGCGATGTGTCCATCGGAGCCGCGACCGTAAGGCAGCGGCTTCCTCAGTTCAGCCGCATCCACTAGCAAGCTGTCATTGGGCCGGCGCATAGTAGCCCTGTTTCCAGAAAGGCCGCAAAACCGGCATGCCGCGTGGTTGTACCAGCCTGACCTGGACCCTGCGATACTTGCCGTCGCGCGTCAAGTTCTTAGGGGCATAGCCGAGGATGTACTGGTTGCGCAGTTCGACCCCGATTTTTGCCGCCACGTCGGGCAGTTCGTTGAGATTGTCCACCTGGTACTGCCGCCCTCCCGTCTGCTCGGCGATTTCAGTGAGCAGCGCGGGCCCGGAACTCTCTTCCGGCGTACGCGAGCGCCCCCCGGCAGACTCGTAAATACCGATGGCATAGATTTGCACGTCGGCTTCCTTCACCAGGGTCTTGATTTCCGCCTCGCTGTAGCGACTACTGTTATCGCCGCCGTCAGAGATCAATAGAAGCGCCTTGCGCGGATTCTTGGCTTTCTTCATTTCGTGCAGCGCCATGTAGACCGCGTCGAGAAGCGCAGTTCTGCCCTTGGACTGGGTAAACGCGAGCTTATTCTGGATCTCCTCCAGGTTGCGTGTGAAGGGCTGAATCAGGTTGGCCGAATCGTTGAACTGGACCAGGAAAAACTCGTCCTCCGGATTGGCCAGTTTGAAGAACTGGGCCACTGCCTGCCGGGATTTGTCGAGCTTGTGGCCCATGCTGCCGCTGCAATCGAAGACCACGCCCACCGAGAGCGGCGCGTCCTCGCTCGAGAACTGAGTGATGTCCTGCGGTAGCTTATCCTCCAGCAGCTTGAAGTTCTCCTTTTCGAGTCCCGTCACAAAACGGTTCAAAGGGTCAGTGACGGTAACCGGGATCAGCACCAGCGTGCTGTCCACCCGGATGTTGGAGCGCGGGCGCGGTTCCGCCTTCTCCCCCGGTTTGTTCCGGACTTCGAGATTCGCCTGTCCCCAGACGGCAGATCCCAGACAAATCCCCACGGCGCAATGAATCAACAGCTTAGCGGAGGACGGCAGCATAGCGGCTGGCCAGCCTTTCTTTCCCAAGAATAACATAGGCGATTTGTGGTAAGATCCTCTGTGCCGCGTAAAATTCTCGGCGTAATTCCTGCCAGATTTGCATCCACTCGTTTCCCCGGCAAGGTGCTGGCTCACATCGCCGGCAAAACCATGCTGCAGCGTGTGTACGAACGGGCGTCGCTCTCAGCGTATCTCACCAGCGTGATTATTGCTACGGATGACGACCGTGTGTATTCCGTCGCAAGAAGTTTTGGCGCGCGCGTGCGCATGACGCGCTCCGATCACCTCTCCGGCACCGACCGGGTGGCCGAAGTGGCCTCGGCCGAAGACGCCGAAATTGTGGTCAACATCCAGGGCGACGAGCCGCTGATCTCTCCCGCCGCCATCGACGCCGCTATCCTGCCCATGGTCCACGAACCGGAATTGGTCATGGGGACGCTCAAGAAACGGATTGAAGATCCGCGCGAAATCACCGACCCCAACGTGGTGAAGGTAGTGACGAACGGCTCCGGCGACGCAATCTATTTTTCGCGCTGCCCGATTCCCTTCGAGCGGGAGAAATCAGGCGGCACACCTTATTTCAAGCACATCGGGTTATATGTCTACAGTCGGGGTTTTCTGCTGGCGTATTCGGCGCTGCCGGTAGGTCCGCTGGAAGCCGCCGAACGCCTGGAGCAGTTGCGCGCTTTGGAGAACGGGTTTCGAATCCGCGTAGTGGAAACGGAATACGAGTCGCTGGGTGTGGATACCCCAGAAGATCTGGAACGGGTGTCCCGGTTGTTCGACGCCTCAATCTTACAGGGAATGGGAAATGGCTAAATACATATTCGTAACGGGCGGCGTGGTCTCTTCATTGGGGAAGGGGATTGCGGCCGCGTCTATCGGCTGCCTTCTGGAAAGCCGCGGGCTGAAGGTCACGTGCCAGAAGTTCGATCCGTACCTGAACGTGGACCCCGGCACGATGAGCCCGTTCCAGCACGGCGAAGTCTTCGTCACCGATGACGGGGCCGAGACCGATCTCGACCTGGGCCACTACGAACGCTTCACACACTCCCGCCTTACGCAGAGCAACAATTTGACTAGCGGTCGCATCTATGAGCAGATCATCGCCCGCGAGCGGCGCGGCGATTATCTGGGCAAGACCGTGCAGGTGATTCCGCACGTGACCAATGAGATCAAAGCCGCGCTCAAGAAGGTGTCGGCGGATGTGGACGTGGTGATCGCCGAGATCGGCGGCACCGTGGGCGATATCGAATCGCTGCCGTTCCTCGAAGCCATCCGCCAGATGCGCCACGAAGAGGGGCGCGACAACTGCCTGTTTATCCACGTGACCCTGGTGCCGTGGATCGCGGCGGCGCAGGAACTCAAGACCAAACCCACCCAGCATAGCGTAAAGGAACTGCGCTCGCTCGGTATCCAGCCCGATATCCTGTTGTGCCGCTGCGAGCGCTTCATCCCGCAGGAGATGAAAGAGAAGATCGCTCTCTTCTGCGACGTGGACGTGCGCGCCGTGATCACCGCGCGCGATGTCAAGAGCGTGTATGCCGTACCGGTGGGATTCGCCGCGGAGGGGGTGGACGAAATCGTCCTCCGCCTGCTCAAGCTCGACGCAGGTCCGCGCGATCTCGTCAAGTGGACGGCGATGCTGGAGCGCCTGGATAACCCGCGCGGCGAGGTTTCGATCGCCCTGGTGGGCAAGTACGTGGAATACGAAGACTCCTACAAGAGCCTCAAGGAAGCGCTGCTGCATGGCGGACTGGCGCACCAGTTGAAAGTCAACATCCACTGGATCGAGGCCGAAGGCGTGGCGGGTGAGGACTGGGAGCGGCAACTGGAGGACTACGACGGCATCCTGGTGCCCGGCGGCTTCGGCAAGCGCGGCATCGATGGCATGCTGAACGCCATCAAGTTCGCACGCGAGCGCAAAGTACCATACTTCGGAATCTGCCTCGGCATGCAGACCCTGGTGATCGAGTTCGCGCGGAATGTGTGCGGGCTGGATGCAGCCGATTCCACCGAATTCAACTCAGGCACGCCGCACCGCGTAATCTTCAAGCTCCGCGAACTCAAGGGTATCGACGAGTTGGGCGGCACCATGCGCCTCGGAAGCTGGGCTTGCCGCCTGGCCGAGGGCAGCGTGGCATTCACCTCCTATGGCATGCGCGAGATCAACGAGCGCCATCGCCACCGCTACGAGTTCAATCGGGAATACGAAGAGCGCTTGCGGGCGGCGGGCCTGAAGATCACGGGCGAGACGCCGGACAATACGTACGTCGAGATCTGCGAACTCGGCGACCATCCGTGGTATCTGGGCTGCCAGTTCCATCCCGAATTCAAATCCAAGCCGATGGAGCCACACCCGTTGTTCAAGAGCTTCATTGGGGCAGCGGAAAAGCAGCGCGACCGGCGCCAGTCGGCCATTGAGGAGCCGTTGTTCTCCCGTAACGAGTTCTCCCGTGCCGATTGAGTTTGCGGATTTCGGCAAGCGCCTGGTGTTGATCGCCGGGCCGTGCGTGATCGAAAGCGAGGAGCACCTATACCGCATGGCGCGCGGCATCCGCGACGCGGTGGGCGAGTTCGTCTTCAAGGCGAGCTTCGACAAGGCCAACCGGACGAGTGTGGGGAACTACCGCGGTCCGGGACTGAAGGAAGGGCTGCGCATCCTGGCGGGGGTGAAGGCGGAAGGCTTCCCGATTCTGACCGATATTCACGAGGCGTGGCAGGCCGAACCCGCAGCGGAGGTGGCGGATATCCTGCAAATTCCCGCGTTCCTCTGCCGGCAGACCGACCTGCTGACGGCCGCCGGACGGACAGGGCGCATCGTGAACATCAAGAAGGGGCAGTTCGTGGCACCGCACGATATCCACCGGGCGGCGGAGAAGGTGGCATCCACGGGCAACAACCGCGTGGTGCTGACGGAGCGAGGGTCGAGCTTCGGATACAACAACCTGGTGGTGGACATGCGCGGGCTGAAGACCATGCGCGACGCCGGCTGGCCGGTGGTCTTCGATGCCACGCACAGCGTGCAGTTGCCGGGCGGGGCGGGCGCGGCGTCGAGCGGGCAGCCGGAGTTCATTGCCCCGCTGGCGCGGGCGGCGGTAGCGGTGGGCATCGACGGCGTGTTCGTGGAGGTTCACGATTGCCCCGAAAAGGCGCTCTCCGACGGAGCGAATGCGCTGAGGCTGGAGTTGCTGGCCGATTTCTGGCGAAGCTTACTGGCAGTGGATGGCGTGGTGCGGCGCTAGGGCATGTTGCGTCAGGCGAGATTAACGATGAAGTCCAAATAGAGTCCCGAACTGGGCCTCCGAGCTGCTACGCTTGCCGACACCGCTCCGAATTACCCCCTTGATACTCCAGCTGGGGCTCTGCGTGCCTTTGACGTTTTGAAGACTCGGGTTCATGGCGACACCCGCCTGAATAAGAAAAACTTCAATCTCCGAGATTTCTTTCGAATTGGTTCGGCCTTTCTGCGCAGGATGAACCACAAAGAACATCAAGGGTGTGCCTTTGGCATACCCGCTGAACGCATTGTGGTACTTGTGGCGATTATTAGGATTGAACGTTTCCTGCCTGAAGGTCCTCGTCGCCTGGCCCACGTATACGGGCTTTAGGCCGCCCCCCGCTCGAACCGCAAAGACGTAGCAGCCTCGCTCGTCGGCGAGGTAGTCAGCGTCAGCGTCCGCGCCCGTTGCCCAGAAGTCGTCAAATACGAGTGTGCGGCCGCCCTTGCGGCTCTCATAGGGGACTCTAAACGGGCCCTGCACTTTGAATGAGGCCACTAGCGCAGATCGTACGACGACCACACTCGCCGAAATGCTTATGCATCGCCGACCGGCATCGAAAAGGACGCCGAGATCACCGGGATTGCCCACGCAGATGCTCAAGAAAGGCTGCGGGCGTCAAAATCGGGATGCCTTTGAAGGACTCCAACGTCAGTAGATCCCGGTCTCCGGTGACAATGAATTGAGCGCCGGATTCGAGAGATGCGGCGATCACGTGATTGTCGTCAGCATCGCGAACGACATCGGTCAACGGTTCCGGCGACGACCAGTAGGCAGCGTGCCACAGCCGTTCACACGCCTCGCGAACCTGCTCCGCCGGCCAGCCAAACTTATCCGTCAAGGTCTCGACCAGCTCCGATTCGAGCTCCCGCGACGCGACGAGTTGGATTCCGCGCGCTTCCACCTCTTGCAGGGCGAACGCCGGTTTCCCGCCGAAGACCAAGGCGGAGATGTAGACGTTGGTATCGACGACGATTCGGATCACTTTGCAGCAGGGCGCGCCTGGGCACGCCGCCGGCGCACTTCCCGCACGGTGGAAACCGCGTCCGCCTCGGTCAACCCTCGTTCCTCCGCCTTGGGCCGCCCGTACGCGTTCATGCTGTCCCACCACTGCGTGCGTTCGTATTGCCGAAGCGCTTCACGAACCAGTTCACTCATTGTGCGATGCTCTTTCCGCGCCATCTCTTCCGCACGAGTGAGCATTTCCGGGGGAAGCGTGATCGAGAGAGTTTTCGACGTCCGCATGTTTTCATTGTATCGCAATGCTTAGCAAGACTACGCATGATTAGGTTCAGCGCTGTTCTCCCATTGCTGACCGACAACATCAAGGATTTCCCGATGGCCGGCCTTTCGCTCTACCCGCTGCCGAGTGCTTGAGCGCAACGCGAAGTAGTCTCCACGCGGAGCGGGTCCGCTACGTCGTAAAATAGTGGAAGACTCTGTATGATGAACCTACAGCGGCGGCGCCGCGGCTTTTCCCTGATCGAATTGCTGATCGTTATCGCAATTATCCTGATCATCATCACGATTGCGCTGCCGCGGTTGAGCCGCGCGCGCATGTTCTCGCAGGAAACGGCGGCCATCGGCGCCATCCGGACGCTCCACACCGTACAAGTGCAGTACTACTCGCAGTACGGCAGGTATGCCGCCTCGCTGACGGAACTGGGTCCGCCGACCAGCGGCGCGCCTGGGCCGGCAGCCGCCGACTTGATCGATGGCACCCTGGCTGGCGGTACAAAAAGCGGGCACAAGTTCACGATGACCGGGAATGCGTCCGGCTACGTGATTAACGTGGTTCCGGAGTCGTACGGCAATAGCGGTAGCCGGACGTTTTATTCGGACCAGACCATGGTGATCCGCCAGAATTACGGCCAGGAACCTGCCACCATCAACAGTCCGGAAATGAAGTAAACCGACCGTTTTTTGCAAATTCCGTACAATTGAGCCACAACTGCGCAGACTTCCCGGTTTACCATGGGAAACGTGCAAATGGTCCCAGTAAGCGAAGGCGAAGGTACCAGCCGCCGCAATTTCTATGTTCTGGCGATTTATGGACTTTGGGGAGCGATCTCGGCCGCCCTCTGTCTGCCTGCCATGGTGTATCTGTTGTTCCCGCCCAAAGTGAAAAAGGGCGACGAGTGGATCGAGCTCGGCGATATCGGGCGTCTGGCACCTAATTCGCCGGTGGAACTAACCTTCCGGCGAACCCGCGTGGATGGGTGGAAAGTAATCAGCGAAAAGAGTACCGCCTGGGTGGTCAAGAGCGCCGACAACCAGGTGACGGCCTTCGGGCCGCAATGCACGCATCTGGGGTGCGCCTATCACTGGGAAGACGCCAAGGGCCAGTTTCTCTGTCCGTGCCATACGTCCCTGTTCGCGAGTGACGGCAAGGTGGTGGCAGGCCCCGCGCCGCGACCGCTGGACCGGTATCAAACCAGGTTGAACGGCAATAAGCTGCTGATTGGCAAACTACAAGAATCGACGGAGAAGAAGTCGTGAGACGCCGCATCCGCGGGGTCAACGACTGGGTGGAACATCGCACCGGCATACAAAGCGCCGTGCGCCAATTCCTCTACGAGGAGATTCCAGCTTCCAGCGGGTGGCACCAGGTGTTCGGCAGCGTCGCCATGTTCCTGTTCATGGTGCAGGCGTTCACCGGCGCCCTGCTGGCTTTCAACTACGCGCCCACGCCGGGCGACGCCTATAACAGCCTGCGCTACATCCTGACGGAGTTGACCGGAGGGCGATTGATGCGCGGGCTGCACCACTGGGGCGCCAGCATGATCATTGTGGTGGTGGTGCTGCACATGGTGCAGGTCTTCCTGTATGGGGCCTACAAGAAACCGCGCGAAGCTACCTGGATGGTGGGCGTGGTGCTACTGCTGATCACCCTTGCGTATGGGCTCACAGGGTATCTGCTGCCGTGGGACAACCGGGCGTATTGGGGAACCGTGGTCACCACGCAGATCGCGGGACAGGCGCCGGTGCTGGGACCATACCTGTCGCGATTGCTGGGTGGCGAAGGCGCCATCGGGGTGGTGACGTTTGCGCGATTTTACGGATTACACGTGCTCTTGCTGCCGCCGGCCACGATCTTTCTGATGGTGCTGCATGTCTTCCTGGTGCGCAAGCACGGGGTGGCGCCGCTGCCGGGCGACGAGGTGAAGCCCAAGAAGAAGTTCTACCCGCAACAGGTCTTCAAGGATACGGTGGCCATCTTCATCGCTTTTGCGATTCTGTTTATGATGGCGGTGGCGGTGCGTGTCCCGCTGGAACAGTTGGCCGACCCGACCGACACCTCTTACATCCCGCGGCCGGAATGGTATTTCCTGTTCCTGTTCCAAACGCTGAAGCTGTTCAGCGGACCGCTTGAAGTGGTGGGAAGCGTGGTGTTGCCGGGTCTGGCGGTGATTCTGGTGATTCTGGTGCCATTTATCGACCGCAGCAAGATGGTAAAGGTGACACGGCGCACCGTGGCATTTTCGGTGGTGCTGCTGGCCGCCATAGGCTGGGGCGGGCTGACCGCCGCGGCAGTGAGTGCGACACCGAAGGACGCGATGGCGGCGGCGGTGGATTACTCTGGGCCCACCGACTGGATGCAGCTATCGCCCGAGGAAATGGTGGGCATCGCTTACTTCCGCAAGGAGAACTGCGTGAGCTGCCATGCCATCGGCGACCAGGGTACGGCGGTGGGACCGGACCTGACGAAGGCCTCGATCCACAAAGACGCGGCGTGGATGATCCAGCATTTCAAACGGCCGTCGGCGATGCGTCCGGGGACTTCGATGCCGCCCATCCAGTTGACCGATGCGCAATTGAATTCGCTGGCCGCGTTTCTGCTGAAGCTGAATGAGAAGAACGCCACGGCTCTGGACAATGCTCCGGATTTTGCCGCGCAGGGTGCGTTGGTTTACCAGACGAACCGCTGTGGGGCCTGTCATCTGGTGAACGGAGGGGGGATGAGGATCGGTCCACCGCTCAACGGGCTCTCCAAACGCCAGAGTCGCAGTTGGGTGGAAGATCACTTCGCCAATCCCCAGAAGATGGCTCCGGGGTCGATCATGCCGCCGTACAAGCTGGCGCCGAAGGATCTGGACAATCTGACGTCGTACCTGTTCGCGCTGCCGGACTAGACGCTCCGGGCAAGAGCCGCACTTTTGCAGTAT
>JAPKZC010000783.1:1218-1615 GCA_026394025.1 Candidatus Solibacter sp. | reverse complement strand
CCGGGGCCCTGCGGGCCGGTCCTGAGGGCGCCCCCCACGAGTAAACGGCTTATCGGTAGCGGGCAAGAAACCGTCAAAATGCCGCCACGGAATGGATGCCTTCCGATTGCAGAACGCCAGCCATTTTTTGGAGGGCGGTCTTGTGGATCTGCGAAACCCGGCTTTCGTTGACGCCCAACTCGTCACCGATTTCCTTCATCGTCATGTCGTTGGTGTAGTAAAGGAAGACTACTTTCTGATAGCGCTCGGGGAGAGTGCCGATAGCGCGCGCCAGGGTGTGCTGGAGTTCGCGGCGTTCGCACATACGGTCGGGCCGGAATTCCGGAGTGGCGGCGAATTCCTGGGTGCGCTCGCGGTCCTGATCGGGGTTTGGGCTGGCCGATACCAGGCCGACTGT
>JAPKZC010000783.1:435-1128 GCA_026394025.1 Candidatus Solibacter sp. | reverse complement strand
CATGCGGTGCCAGCGTTCCAGGCCGACGCCTAGGTGATTCGCCACCTCGGCATCGTAGGGAGTGCGCCCGAGTTTTGACGCCAGGTCGCGCGTGGTGCTCTCCACCTGCTTCTGACGGCGGCGCTGGTCGCGCGAAGCCCAATCCAACTGCCGCAAGCTATCCAGAATGGCGCCTTTAATGCGGTGCTTGGCATAGCTGTGAAACACCACGTTTTTCGTGCCGTCGTATTTGGTCACGGCATCGAACAGGCCCATGACGCCAGCGTGGATGAGGTCGTCCAGGTCCACGTGAACCGGCAGGTTTTCGTGAACACGAATGGCGATCGCCTTCACCAGCGAGAGGTGATCGAGCACGATTTGATCGCGCTGCTCCTGGGTTTGCTTGGGTCGGCGTACGGACACACTTGTGGCGCGCATGGTTGTCGTCCTCTTTTTTGTTTTTGTTTTATTGGTACTGCCGGTTTGCCCGACGCAGCTAAGGTTGCAGCTTTAGTGCCACGTAGTTTTGGCAGTTAAAGGTCTTATTTTCAACTAAGGGGGCATGGTCGAGAACGTTCCAGAATGGAACGTGTTTCAGATCGGAACAGCGGTACGTTTCAGAGTGGCGCGAGGGACGGGGAGCGGCTACCAGCCGGCCTTGTAGGCGATGCAGGTCTTGACGGTAAGACCGCCGAGCAGGATCCATACGGCAGC
>JAPKZC010000783.1:0-407 GCA_026394025.1 Candidatus Solibacter sp. | reverse complement strand
GCGGCCATCAGCGCCAGCACTGCGTAGACGCCAAGCGCCCAAAGGAAACGAGTAGTCATGCTCAATTCATTCTGACATGGTGAGCGGCGGCGGGGCCGATTACTGAATTGATCGGGGCAGCAGCCCCACAAGTCGCGAGGACTGCGTGAGTATCGGCGTCAAGCTCTAACGAGTCGGGTGGCCCGGTGACCGCGCTGTTGTTCACTGCTTGGGAACGTTGTAGGCGAAATTGAGCTGGAGTACGACGCGGTCGCCCTTAAATTCGGCGGGTAACGGGGGGAACGGGTTGGAGGCGCTGATGGCGGCGACGGCGGCCTTGTCGCGCATCAGCCGGCACTCGAGGTACTCGCGACTGAGGCAACGTTCGATGGCGCTGCTGTCGGCGCTGAGCGGGATCATCTTCATGC
>JAPKZC010000593.1:489-1525 GCA_026394025.1 Candidatus Solibacter sp. | reverse complement strand
CGTCTCGCGCCGCCGCATTCGTGTGTCTCGCACTCCCGCCCGGCGGCGATCCCAACGACAAAACCACCAGTTCTGCGGGTGTTTTATATCGGCACTAACACTCAAGACCAACAATCCGCCGACCGGATTGGGCGAACCGGCTTTGCCGCCGCTTCTTCCCGCGGTCACTAATGCGGTATTCTGGAGAGCGGATTCGGACGATGCCCATCACGAAGCAGGGCTTCAGTTTCGCATAGCACCTTGTGTTCGCGCGGGCCAATACGTGGGGCAGAAAATCGGAGGACACCGTGAGGGTTTCCAGACGCGAAATTCTCGGCGAGGTGCCGCTAGTTCTTACGGCTGCCGCCTTTGGCGGGAGGGCGTTCGCCCAAACCGCGGATGCGGAATACGTGGAAGTGAAAACTGCCTCCGGGCGCCTCCGCGGCGCCCGGACTGGCAATCTGACCACCTTTAAAGGAATCCCTTACGGCGGCCCAATCGCCGGTGCCAACCGGTTTAAGGCCGCGCCCGCGTTGAAGCCGTGGGATGGCGTCCGGGACGCCCTCGCGTTCGGCGCACCGTCGCTCCAGCCTGGACAACGCCGCAACGAGCCGCCGCAGGCCGAGGATTGCCTTTTCCTCAACGTCTGGACCCCGGCAGCCGACAACCGGAAACGGCCGGTGATGTTCTATAGCCACGGCGGAGGCTTCACCACAGGATCGGCCGCATCGAGCTATCAGGACGGAGGCAACCTCGCCCGCACGTTCGACGTCGTCGTGGTGGCCACCAATCATCGCTTGGGCCTGGTGGGTTACCTCTACCTGGGAGAGTTGGGCGGCGAAGAGTACGCCACCTCGGGTAATCAGGGCCTATTGGATATCCGCGACGGCCTGAAGTGGGTCCGCGGGAACATCGAAGCCTTCGGCGGTGATCCTGGCAACGTCATGATCTTCGGCGAGAGCGGCGGCGGCGCGAAAACCTCATGCCTCTACGCGATGCCCTCAGCCGCGCCCTACTTCAATAAGGCCTCCGTCGAGAGCGGCCCTGGCATCCGCAT
>JAPKZC010000593.1:0-447 GCA_026394025.1 Candidatus Solibacter sp. | reverse complement strand
GAAGCATCTCGGTATCGAGAAGAACGAGTGGCGCAAGATCCTGGGAGTTCCCGCGGACAATCTGGTGGAAGCGCAGGGTGCGCTCGGCCGCAGCGGAGGCGGACCGCTGGGCATGAACGGCGGGCGCAAGGGCATGGGCGGAGGTTCGCGTCCTGGAGGGTTCGGGCCAATCGTCGATGGCGTGGTGCTGCCGAAGCACCCGTTTGATCCCGAGGCGCCGGTCCTCTCGAAAGACAAGCCGCTGTTGGTCGGGTACAACCGCGACGAAACGGTGTTCTTCTTCAACCAGCAGCGCAATACCGAGGTCTTCAATCGGACCGAAGCCGCCCTGAAAGAGCGGCTGGCGAAAGAGTTCGAGGGCAACGCCGATGCGATCTCCGAGACGTACCACAAGAGCCGTCCCGACGCTTCACCCTCCGACCTGTACATCGCGATCACCACGGCGCG
>JAPKZC010000698.1:3301-7503 GCA_026394025.1 Candidatus Solibacter sp. | reverse complement strand
GACCGGACCCGGCATCTCACGGAAGCCGGTCGGACCACTCTCCAGGACGAGCTGGCCCTGTTCGAGCGGCAAATAGACGAATTAAAGCGGCAAGCGGCGCGCCTGCGCCAGCGAGCCGGATCCGGCAGATGAGAAAGCTTGTCGTGGCCATCATCGGCGGCACGGTGTTTTTGCTCGGCATCGGCATGATCGTCTTGCCCGGCCCGGCGGTCGTGGTTATTCCAGCGGGACTGGCAATTCTGGCGACCGAGTTCCTCTGGGCGCGGCGTGCTTTGCAAAGATGCAAAGGTATGGCCAATGAAGCCCAGGGCAATCTTCGCTGGCTGCGGTTCCGTCGGAATAAATGCGACCCTGCAATTCCCCCAACCGTCCCAGCGCCACGGCCGCAGCATTCTTCTTTGGCTTCACCTTCACTGGTTGACGCCACAAACCCGCGCTAGGCAAAAGCCGCCCGCTTGTCAAATGCCACAATCCGGCTGACACCTGCCTTCTTACCTCGGCCCAGTCGCTAATGAGCGAGCGGGCAACGCCCGCCGGATTGTTTCATCTGCTCCATCGCCTCGCGCACGGCTTGAACCTTCGCCTCCCAGTTCGCCGTGAATACCTGGCCGTCAGCGCGATAGGTTAGCCCTTGCAACAGACCCGACATCGCGGCCGAGTCCTGGCTGCGGAGACCCGCCAACGCCTTGAACCCGGCCACCACCGTCTGGTAAGCCTGCGCTGCTTCTTCGCTGGTCGCTGCCAGCCGATACGCCGCGGTCAGGACCCCGTCCTGTTGCGACCATTGCACCGAAGCGGCTTCGCAGTTGCGCAGCACGGGGCAACGCGTCCCCGCCCGATCGTCAGCCGATACCTCGACGCCCTTGGACACGAAGATCGCTTGCGGTGACACGCCTGCCAATAGCGGGCTGCTGGAGGTGAGTCCCGGCCGCTTTCCATCCAGCACATCCAGAGCGGCTTTGACCTCCTCGGCATCCTTGCCGATCACGATCAACTGGTCGCTGGCAAACGCCCCGGTCATGGGCATTTCGCCGTGCGCATGCCGGGCGGTCCAGGAATACAGGGTGCGTGCACCATAAAGGAAGGTCGTGCGCTCGGGGTAACGTTCCTTGAGCAATGACAGCATCTTCTCTTGATCCACTTTGCGCACGTACACCAGTGCCGACATATGCCCGTTCGTGTACTGCGCGGAGTAGATTGTGATTCCGAGCAAGTCCTTCACCGGATCCAGGCCCAGCTTTTCGGACCACTCGGAGAGCCCCGCCTGGGCGTTGGTCTGGCTGCACCAGCGCTGCACATCTTCGGTGAAGCCCGGAATCGACCGGATGCTCTCCACATTTACGTGGCCAAACCAACGGGCATCGGAAGACAGGTGCTCGGCGACCACGGGCCCCGCCAGGCACGCGGCCGACAGCCCGCTACCGACGGCCCAGAGAAAATAGCTCGCCAACCTGGGTGCGCGGTTGCTGGCAGGGAATTGCTTTCTCACGTGCGGCCTATTTATTGACGCTGCGCGGGCGAGGGAGAATTGGTTAGGGTTCACATTCATCATAGCCGCACAGTACCAGAGCCCGGTGGCTTGTCAAACGGGGCACTGTGCTGAGCGGATCACCGATTACTGATTACTCATCACCGCCCACTGCCCACCGTACTCTGCCCTTTCTCGACCCGCTTCGCTCGCTTCACGGTCAATGTTGCGCTAGTCTTACGTGGTGATGAAGGTTGTTATATGCCTGGTGGTCCTCGCGGTCGCCACAACGTTGCTGGTGGTGGGCTGCAAAGCGACTCGGGCCGGTTACGAAAGCGCCCCTTACAAGGTCGTGCGCCGCGATGGGAAATTCGAGGTCCGCGACTATCCGGCGTTGACCCTGGTCGAAACTTCCGCGGCGGCGGAAGGCAGCGACGGCGGTTTCAACCGCTTGTTCCGGTTCATTTCCGGCCGGAACGAAGCCAGTCAGAAGATCGCGATGAACACTCCAGTGTTCATGACCGGCACTGACACCACCGCCACCATGGCGTTCGTGATGCCCGCGAAGATGACTGCCGCCCAGGCGCCCAAGCCCGCGGACGCCTCTGTCAAAGTCAGGACAATCGAAGCTGGACGATTCGCGGTATACTGCTTCGGCGGCGGACGGAATCCAAAGAAGGAAGCGGAGGCTATCGGGAAACTGAAGTCGTGGTTCGAGGCGGAGCGGCTGTCCTCTCTGTCTGAACCGATGTTCGGCTACTTCGATCCGCCGTGGACGCCCGCCTTTCTTCGCCGCAACGAGGTGATGATCCGCACCCAGGCAGGGCAACCCTGACCCGTTGCCGGCATGACTCCGAACCTCCCGATCAATCCTTGACCCTGCACGTCCACCAGACCGCCAAGCACCCCATCCGCCACATCACTCCCTCTAAAGCCAGCTACTGGCAACAACCATGAAATCCAAACGCACAACCCCCGCTCGCCCCGGCGCGCAATCCGGTTCAGAACCCAGGTTTCCATTGGCACAGGGAGCTCGGCTCGGACTTATGGCGTGGCGCTTTGTCAGTGTGCATTACCTCGGGCGTTGACGACTCCCGTTCGAGTATGTGTCATAGCCGTTCCTGTGGACGGCTGTTGGTTGCGGGCATGAACTATTCGGACACGGTCTGAGCGGCCTTTACCTGCTGAATAATGTCCGACAAGGAAGGCGTCCTCTCCGGCCTTGGTTTTTACTGAAGGGATTGTGTTGAGTTCGCGCATAGGGTTACGCACTGGTGCTGGAGACGTCCTTTACCATGCCAGCGTCGCAAGCTCCGACGACGACCGCGAACGACTTCCGCATGCGCTCCGGCTCGACGAGAAAAGAAGCTCCCCGGCATGTGCCGACGCCGGAGTGATCTGCCCTTGGATGATCTAAGAACGCTACGGCAACCTCCAGATCTTGGCTGATGACTTCTACGCGATGCGCCGCTGGGTTGACTTCCAGGAAGAATTGAGCAAGGAACTGGTGCGACCGGATAAAGGGTTTCGTGACTGGCTGGCGATCGATGCTCCCACGCCGGAGCCGTTGCTCGGGACCACCTACTTCGCCCACACCGCCGATAAACCGGCGGGTCGCCCGCGTTCACGAGGGCGTAGGGAGAATACTCGGCAATCCAGGGCAGAATTTTATCGCGACCGGCGAGGAACTCGCCGAACGAACCGAAACCAAAGGCATGACCGCCGTAGCGGCTGTCCGGTGTCCCCCCGTCGAAAGGTGCGGCTGCTCACCCGTTTCGCGATGCCACCGTCGGCGAGCACGAAATCATAGTTGTGGATCAGCGTTCTCATCATCCTATGACTCAAGCTCGGCCTCGAGGACACTGCTTGCAGAGGAATGTCGGGGCTTTGTCTCAGTTCCCCAACGCATCGAACACCGCCTGCAGCGATTTGCGGGCGGCAGCTTCCTTCTCCGGGTCCTTGTTTTCGTTGGGTGGAGCCGGATCCTCCCACAGTTTGACGACCCGCTGGAGCTGGTTCTGGTTGTTCAGCATATAATCACTGTTTCTGACTTGTCGATCTTCGAGGTTCTGAATATGAACCCACTCCCGGGGATGGCCGGGTTTCCCGAGCAGTTGGGGCACGAAGCTTCGCCCATGCATTTCCGCCTGGGGCAAAGGGGCGCCCGTTAACTCACAAAGCGTAGGAAAAAGGTCGGAGAAATCAATCAGGTCATGGCACGTGGATCCTGCCTTGATGTGGCCGGGCCAGCGCACGATGAGCGGAACGTGGGTCCCCCGGTCGGTCATCGTGCCCTTGCCGCCGCGGAGCCGCTTGCCGTCCCCCCAAGTGTTGCTGAGATCCCGGTCCGTGCCGTTGTCCGCAAGGAAGAACACGAGGGTCTTGTCCGCAATGCGCAGGTCTCCCAGCGTTTGCATGATTCGGCCCACGTGCTTGTCCAGATAGGCCACCATGTCCGGAAAATACTTTGGGTCGCCCTTGTGCCCTGCATACGGCTGCCGGTAACTCTTGTCGGTGCTGTCCGGGGTCGGCTCCCAGGGGAAGTGCGGCAGGCAGGTGGCATAGTAGGCGAGGAACGGCTGTTTCTTCCCGGCGTTCGATTTGATGAAATCGAGATGGAACTCGAGATCCACATCGGGGCCGTAACGGTCCTTGATCTGATCGGCGATCACCGTTCCGTCGCGGATGAGGTATGGCATCCAGTATCGGGTCGTCTTCTTCCCTTTGTCGTCGA
>JAPKZC010000698.1:444-3248 GCA_026394025.1 Candidatus Solibacter sp. | reverse complement strand
GAAGCCGAAATCGTTAATTGTATTGTGCCGGTGTTCGAGGGACATGTGCCATTTGCCGACCAGCTCCGTCGCGTAGCCTGACTGCTTGAGTTGCCGCGCGAAACTGGGCTGGTCCGGATGCAGATAAATCTCCTCCTTGTCCCGGGTGTCAAGGACGGTTTTCAGGCAGTTTTTGAAGGGATAACGGCCCGTCAGCAGCGAGGCGCGCGAGGGGGAACAGTAGGGATTGGAGAAACAGCGAGTGAATCTCATGCCCTGAGTTGCCAGCTTGTCAATGTTCGGTGTTTTGTGTGATGTGCCTCCGTAGGATGACAAGCACTCAACCCCCAGGTCATCGGCAAGAACAATGACAATGTGGGGTTTGGGGGTGGGGTTGCCTAAGGCGATTGCCGAGAAGCAACAGCTGATCCCTGCCGCAAGAGCGGTCAATGTCCGCGCCAGTTTCAAATAGTCCATTGCTTGAACGTGGTGTGGTGCGACCCGAGCCGGCCAAAGCGAAGGAGCGCGACATGGGTGTTCACGTCGCCCGTCGCTCCTTCTATGTGCGGCAACTGGCGCTGGCCTTCTGCCTCTTGGCAGCAGCCGATCAACGACCCACTGCGTGAGCGATCTGAACCGTTTCATATCAAGGCTTCTCGATCACCATGAAGAACTCGGACGGGCCAATCTTCACCACGTTGGTCAACGCGGTGAGGCCGGTCCCAGTGGTCGTGATGTTCGTGTAGGTGGTCACCCCGTCGCGATACGGCGGCCAAGTGCCGATCGGTGCCGCAAGCTTGTTCGTGGCCACCAGGTCATATCGCTTCCCGGCCCGACTGCCCCATTGGAAGTCCAGGTTCGCGCCGTTCAGGGTGATCTGCAGCACGGGAGGCCAGATTTGCGTGAGCGTCAAGCTGCTGATTGTGCCGCTGGAAGTTGCTGAATCCGAGATCAGGATGGACCGGAAGTTCGGCTCGGTGGTGTAGTAAGTCCAGGGTCACCGCGACCGTCCGGTTTCCTGTAATGCCGGTGATGTTTCCGAAGCCAAGGGCGCTCTTGGGGCCGGCAAAACAGGCGAGCGCGTTTGCCGTGGGCGTCGCGTTGGTCGCCCGGTAGAGAATCGTTGCCATCCCGACGGCAGTAGCAGCGCCCGACCCGGTATCGGTGAAATCCTTCAAGGTATTGGGCGTGTTATTGGTCGCGAAACCGAGCGAGATCCACGTGCCGGTGGTAGGCCAGATCGTCATGGTGAGATTGAACAACCCGGCAGCAGTCCCTCTCGCATTGTTGATGTAGTTGCCAAGATTAAGGTATGCCGCCTGGCGTGTGGCGAGGGTGACAGCGCCATTATCGAGGAAGTTGGCAGCGGCGACCCAGGTGCTGGATCCTCCTGCCGCGGTGATGGCCGCGTCAAAGGTGTCGGCGGTCGTTCCGTGCAGCGCCGCTCCGGTCCCGCCGAAATCTTCCTTAATGAGGATTTTGGAGGCGCCTGGAGGCGCTGCCGGAATCGGGACTCCCCCACTGGCGGCGGCGCTGCCGGTGGGCGAGCCGGTGGCCGCCCTGGGCGTTACCTGGAAGAACAGCGTCTTGCCGGAATCCCCGGCTTGCACGGTGTAGCTGCTATTCGTGGCGCCGGCGATGGCCGTGTCGCCGGCATCCAGGATGCCGTCGTCGCTGCGAAACCACTGGAAGAGACTGGTGCCCTCGGCGTCGTTCTCGGCATCTGAGTAATTGTAACTTCCTAAAACCGTAGCGCCGATGGCTGTGGTGCCGGTGATAATTAGGTTGGACGCCACTGGCGGAGCATTTTCGCTTCCGACGCGGTCTTCAAACACGATGCTGGCCTTGTTCGGATAACCCGTCGAGTAGCCCGCCGCCGACACAAGGGACGCTTTGAAGGTTTCGTCACCTTCGACAAGCAGGTCATACAAGGGGCGCAACTGGACGGCTGCCGATGATCGTCCGGCGAAAATGGTGATGTTTGTCGGAAGCGCCGTGTAATCGCTGCCGCTCAGCGCGCTTCCTCCGGTGAAGCTGAGTTGAACAGTGAGATCCTCTTGCGTTGAACCGCTGCGCCAGACGATCAGCGTGCTGTCCCGGGCAACTCCTTGCGGCGATGCAGGCTCCGCGGCCCGTCCGTTGTCCATTCGCAGCCGGACAACCGTGGAGGTTTGACTCAGGCCCACTCCCAGTGCGTCAACAATCACGTAACCGTTCGCGGCTGTCGTGCCGATCGTCACGGTTCCATTCGTTCCGGCGGCAAACGGATAAGATCCCAGATTGAACCAGGTCCCGCCATTGAGGGTTTGGTTGACCGTCATGTTCGTTGAACCTCCGTTGTAGTTCACCGTCACGGGAGCATTGGTGGCGCGGTTCGATTCAGAGGTCCAATGCAGAAATAGAGGATAAACACCGTTACTGGGGATATTCGGGGTGAATACGGCTGACTTGCTTCCCTGTCCAGTATTCCCATTGTGAACATAGTTCGTGCCAATGTAACCCGGCGTGCTCGTGCTCGACGTCCAAACGCCGTTCAGGACGATTGACGGGGCCGGATCGGAATTGTCGATCACGATGTCCGGGTCAGGCGAAATCTCTGGAGCAAGTCCGATCGCCTGCAGCAGCACCGGGGTCATGTATCGGGCAAATCCCTCGGCGCTCGGGTGCACTCCATCGGGAACGAATACGCGATAGGCGTCCGATCCCTCGTCGAGCAACGCCTGGAACGCGGGCATGTGATCAATGCACTGCAGTCCATTGGTGGCCGCGAAGTCGCGGTAATCCTGCTGGTAAAGCGCCAGGTCCGGCCGCGGGCTGTAGGTGTC
>JAPKZC010000698.1:0-408 GCA_026394025.1 Candidatus Solibacter sp. | reverse complement strand
GCGGTAATCCTGCTGGTAAAGCGCCAGGTCCGGCCGCGGGCTGTAGGTGTCAGTATCCCTGCGATCCACCGGATTCATGACCTGCAGGATGATCTCGCAATTCGTCCGCGCGGCCCGGATGCGAGTCACCATGTTGGAGAGGTTTGCCAGCGCCTGGGCACGCGATATGTTAAGAGTCACCGCGGCGTCGTTCACCGAGAACTCGATAAATACAACGTCGGGATTTTGATCAATAACTTTGGTCTGAAGATTCGAAACGCCCCAATCCGACGCCATGCCCGACCCGCCGCTGTTGATCCACGTGACCAGCCCCGGATAAGCGCCATCAACGGCGCTTTGCATCTGCGAAATCCAGATCCCTGAAGCGGTCAGGCTGGTCCCGTAAAAGACGATCCGTTGGGGAATGTC
>JAPKZC010000928.1:8559-17905 GCA_026394025.1 Candidatus Solibacter sp. | reverse complement strand
AGACGGCGGGGCGCAGCAGGTAATCCAGGAGTGGATGCGCCAGGCGGGGGCGGCGGCTCTCGCGCAGGATGACGGCGCAATCGCAGTAGAAGGGAAAGCCCTCGGCGGGATAGACGAACGCCAGATGCGACGCGGCATCGATGGCCTGCTGCGCGGTGGTGGACCACAGTTGCGCGGCCAGCACGTCGCCGGCTACCAGTTGGTCGCGGACTTCGGCGTTGAGGTACGCGCGCAGCAGCGGCTTTTGCGCGATGGCCTCGTGTTCGGCACGGGCCAACTCGGCGGGTGCGGTGGCGCTGAACGGCAGGCCAAGTTTCTTGAGACATGCGCCGAGCATGTCTTCGGGATCGTCCAACATGGTGAGGCGGCCTTTGAGGCGGGGATTCCAGAGGTCGGACCAGCGCGCGGGGGGTGGCTGGAGTGCGCGGTTATAGACGATGCCGGTGCCGTTCCACATGTAAGGCAGGCCCCATTCCAGCGCGGCGTCCCAAGCGGGGGCACGGAAGCGCGCGTCGAGATGGGACAATCCGGGGAGCCATTCGTGGCGCAAGGGCGCGAGCAACCCATTGGCGCGCATCGGTTCGAGGCGATTGTGGGTGGGGAACACCACGTCCCAGCCGGAATTCCCGCCGATGACTTTAGCCAGCATCTCCTCGTTGCTTTCGTAGGTGGCGTAGCGGACGCGCACGCCGAATTCGGTTTCGAAGGCGGGAATAGTCTCCGGGGCGACGTAAGCCGACCAGTTATACACGTTGAGGCGCGGGCGCGGATCGCGCGCACAGGCCGCCAGCCCGGCCAACCCCGCGAAGAAATAGCGGCGCTTCATGTTTCGCGCGCCCTCTCGGAGAGTAGAATCAGGACGCCGAAGACGACGGTGATCAGCGCGGAGATGGCGTTGATGACGGGGCTGGCGCCACGGCGCGCCATGGCGTAGATCACCATGGGGAGGGTCTCGGAATCGACGCCGGCCACCATGCTGGTGATGACGTAATCGTCGAAGGATACGGTGAGCGCGAGCAGGGCGGCGGCCAGGATGCCGGGCGCGAGCGCGGGCAGGGTGACATACCAGAACGCCTGCCACGGCGTGGCGCCGAGATCCATCGCAGCCTCTTCCAGCGCGGGGCTGAGAGTGCGCAAGCGCGCGGAGACCACGATCACCACGTAGGCGATGCAGAAGGCGACGTGGGCCAGTACCACGGTGTACAGGCCGAGTTGCCAGTGGAGCCAGCGGAAGGCCCACTGGAAGAGCGCGAGCAGCGCGATGCCGCTGACGATCTCGGGGGTGACCAGAGAGAGGTACAGCGCGCCGGTGGGTGTCCGCGAGTTGCGCTTGCACAGGCCGTAGGCGCACAGCGTGCCGATGACGGTGGAGAGCACGGTGGCCCAAAGGGCGATCACCACGCTGTTCCACGTGCCTTCCAGAATTTGTGGGTCCCGAATGATGGCGCGGTACCAATCCAACGAGAAGTGCTCCCATTTGGTGAAGCGCGAGGAGTTGAAGCTGAAGAATGCCAGCGTCAACAGCGGCAGGTGGAGAAACGCGAAGAAGGCGACGGCGTAGAACCCAAGCCAGCGCTTCATGCCAGGGGCTCGCTTTCGCGGCGCAGGAAGACCACCAGGACGAGCGTCACCAACGCCATCAAGGCAATCGAGACGGCGGCCCCGAAGGGCCAACCGCGCGCGGTGGTGAACTGATTCTGCACCAGGTTGCCGACCATCACGGTGCGGCCTCCGCCGAGCAGGGCGGGCGTCAGGTAGGCGCCGAGACAGGGGATGAAGACGAGGACCGATCCGGCGACGATGCCGGGGCGGGAGAGCGGCACGACAATGTGCCAGACGGTGGTCAACGGCCTCGCGCCGAGGTCCGCGGCGGCTTCCGCCAGCGCCGGGTCCAGGCGTTCCAGGGTGGCGTAGATGGGCAGCACCATGAAGGGAAGATAGCCGTACACCAGGCCGAGCAGCACTGCGCCATCGTTATAGAGCAGCGGCAGCGGGCTATGGATAATGCCCAGCGACAGCAAGATCGTATTGAACAGGCCGGTATCGCGCAGGAGGAAGATCCAGGCGTAGGTGCGCACCAGAAAACTGGTCCAGAAGGGGAGCATGACCAGTTGCAGGTAGAGGTTTCTGTGGCGGGCGGCGCGCGAGATGAACAGCGCGGCGGGAAACGCCAGGAGGAGGCAGAGCGCCGTGGCGGCCAGGGCCATGGCGAAAGAGCGCCCCAGAATGGCGAGGTACAGAGCATCGAAGAGGCGCCGGTAGCTCTCCGTGGTCCAGGGCGGAACCATGCCGCCATACACGCCGCGGGTCAGAAAGCTGTAAGCCAGCACGATGACGAAAGGTACGGCGAACAGGAGCGCCATCGCGAGCCACGCGGGGAGGAGGAAGCAGGTGCGCAGCTTCATAAGAAGGTGATCTCATCGGCGGCGCTCCAGGTGAACTGAACGGCGTCGCCGGGTTGAAAGAGGGCGGCGCCCCGCGGCAGTTGCGCCACGGCATCCACCTCGCCGGAGAGGCGCACCTGCACCTGCACGCAATCGCCCAGGAACACGCTGCCGGAGACGACTCCGCGGACGTGGCGATCTGGCGTGTCATCCCCTGGGGCCAACAGGCGGACCGATTCGGGGCGAATGCCGGCGCCGGAGATCCAGTTGACGGCGCCCAGGAAGCTGGCGACGAAGCGCGTGCTCGGGCGCAGGTACACGCCCTCGGGCGAGCCCACTTGCTCAATACGGCCTTCATTCATGACGGCCAGTCCATCCGACATGGAGAGCGCTTCTTGCTGGTCGTGGGTCACCAGCAGGAAGGTGACGCCCGCGTGGCGCTGCATCGCCTTGAGTTCGACGCGCATCTGTTTGCGTAATTTGGGGTCGAGCGCGGCCAGCGGTTCATCGAGCAGCAGGACGTCGGGCTGAAGCACCAGCGAGCGGGCCAACGCGACGCGTTGGCGTTCGCCGCCGGAAAGTTGGGCGGGGCGGCGGGATTCCTTGCCGGTGAGGCCCACCAGTTCCAGGGCCTCGCGGACGCGGCGATCGATATCGGTGGCGCGGTGGCGCTTGAGGCCGAACTCCACGTTGGCGCGTGCGGTGAGGTGGGGGAAGAGGGCGTAATTCTGGAAGACGGTGCTGACGTTGCGCTCATAGGGCTTGCGGTGATTGACAATTTCGCCGTTGAGCAGGACCTCGCCGGAAGTGGGCTGCTCGAAGCCGGCGATAAGACGCAGCGTGGTGGTCTTGCCGCATCCCGATGGGCCCAGCAGCGAGAAGAAACTGCCCCGCGGAATGGCGAGGGAGATCTCGCGGACCGCCTGCTGGCCAGGGTAATGCTTCACCAGCTTGCGCAGTTCCAGAATGGGCGGCATCGATTAATAGAAATAGTAGCGCAGGACCTGGATGGGTTTCACCGCGGTGACGCGGAGGGCGCAGAGGAAGCGCAGAGAACGGATTCGGATTGCACAAGGCGGAGCCTTACGACGCGCGCACGCGCCGCGAGAGGGCGGCGAGAGAGTCCATCATGGCGCGACGCGCTTCGGCGAAGGCCGGCACTTTGGGTGTACCCTTCTTGAGGTAATCCAGCAGGATGGCTTCCGCGGCCACGAACTCCGCCGCCGCATCGGCCACATCGGCGGCAATCTCCAGCGGAATGGTTGCCACTCCATTCGCGTCGGCGTGCACCAGATCGCCGGCGTGAACGGTCAGGCCTCCGACGCGTACCGGACGGTGCAGATCGACGATGTGGCTGTAGCCGTGCGAGCAGATCACTCCGTTGCTGAATGCGGGAAATCCGAGCCGCCGCACCTGATCCAGATCGCGCGCCCCTCCCGAGGTGATCAGTCCCGCGGCGCCGAACGCCTGATAGGTGGTACACATGATCTCGCCGAAAGTAGCCGCCAACGGCGGGTCGTCCAGATCCTGGAATACCACCATTGCCGGCCCCGCCAGTTCGGCAAAGCGGGCAACCTGCTGGTCCAGCGACCCGTAGACGTCGCCTTCCCGGCGTGGCAGGGCGCAACGCATGGTGGCGGTGGCCGCGTATCCCACGGCGGGCGCCATCTCGGGGAAACAGGCCCGCACGCGGCCGTCCATGTATCCGGCCGTCCGTGGCCGCACTTCAAACAGTTCGATGGTGTTACAAATCGTCGGCGTATCGAATTTCGCTAATGCTGCCAGATCAATTCCCATGCAGTGCAGATTGTAGCGCGTGGATTTGTCTAACGAAAGACAACCTGGACCTTGGTGCGGCGGGCCGATCGGAATGGGTGGTCAACCAGGTTATCGGCGCCCCCGCGAAACTGTTTCTAGCGGAGCGAGGCGCTGGGGGTTGCGGCGTCCAGCGGGTTCACCAGATGTCGCTCGGCGTAATAGCCGGGATGCACGCGCTCCACGATCTTGGCCACCGGGCGCTCCAGCACCCGGAAGTAGGGCTGTGGGTTCAAGCCGATCCAGAACGCCCACACGATCAGCGGTGCGAAAACCGCGATCTCGCGCCACGAAAGATCCTTGAGCAGGGAGTTCTTCTCCCTTACCTCGCCCAGCATCGTCCGCTGGAACAGCCATAGAAGATAGGCCGCGCCGAGGGCGATCCCCACGGCTCCCCAGAATGCCCAGTTAAAGGACATTTGGTAAGCGCCGCTCATGATGGTCAGTTCCCCGATGAAGCCGTTCAACGGCGGCATGCCCATGGAACTGAGCGCCGCCAGCAGGAACACGATGGTGAATACCGGCATCACCTTCATCAGCCCGCCGTAGTCGGAGATTTCGCGCGTGTGCCGGCGCTCGTAAACCACGCCGACGATGAGGAAGAGCATGCCGGTCGAAATTCCATGATTGATCTGTTGCAGAATCGATCCCGAAATGCCCGCGGGGTTCAGGGCGAAAATTCCCAGGGTGCAGAATCCCAGGTGGCTGACCGACGAATAGGCCACCAGTTTCTTCCAGTCCTTCTGCATCAGGCAGGCCAGGGCGCCGTAGACAATCCCGATGATCGATAGAATCCCCATGGCGTTCACGATCGCCGGATTCTTCGCCGAGTCGGGCAGCAGTGGCAGCGAGAAACGCAGGAAGCCGTACGTCCCCATCTTGAGCAGTACGCTGGCCAGCACCACGCTGCCCGCCGTGGGCGCTTCGGTGTGCGCGTCCGGCAACCAGGTGTGGAACGGGAACATCGGCACCTTGACGGCGAAGCCGACGAAGAAGGCCCAGAACACCCACCATTGCATGCCCTCCGGAATCTGCGTCCGCATCAGATCCGCGATATCGAAACTGTAGGCCTGAAACTGCGTGTAGTGCTGATAGTACAAGGTCAGGATCCCGAGGAACATGAGCACGCTGCCGATCAGCGTGTAGATCATGAACTTGATAGCGGCATAGCCGCGGCGCGGACCGCCCCAGATGCCGATGATGAAATACATGGGCACCAGCACGGTCTCCCAGAACACGAAGAAGAGCAGGAAATCGAGCGCCATAAAGACGCCCAGCATGCCGGTTTGCAGCAGCAGGAAGAACGCGTAGTATTCCTTGAGCCGGTTCTCGATGGCGTTCCAACTGGAGAGAATCGCCAGGAACCCGACCACGGTGGTCAGCATCACCAGGAGGAGCCCCAGGCCATCGATGCCGATATGGTAGGTGGCGCCCAGCGAGGGAATCCACTGCACTTTTTCTTCGAACTGGTAGTCCTTCGTGTGGTCGAAGTTGAACACCAGGGGCAGGGAAACCAGGAAGCCGAGGAACGCAACCCCGTTGGCCCACAGCTTTATGGCGCGTGCGTTCGACGACGGAAGGAACAGCAGCACCAGTAAGCCTACCAGTGGCGTGAACAGGACTATGGAGAGGATATGGTCCATAACGGCGTTTCGGAATAGCCCCTCATCTTATCACCCTGAGGGTGCGTCTTTTTCGGGGGCTCCCGCGTATACCCAATGCGGTTATGATTTACCAGGCGGCTATCGACGAGAGTTTCCCCGTGGCGGAACCCACCCAGTTCGAGCGCTTGCGGCGTGGCGACCCCGCCGCGCTGGCCGAGGCTATCGGCCAGTATCGGCACCGGCTGTATCGCTACCTCCTCCGGTTGGTGCGCGACCCGGCCTCGGCCGACGATCTGTTCCAGCAGACCTGGCTGCACGTGGTCCGCCACCTGCATCGCTACGATGCGGCGCGCAGCTTCGATACCTGGCTCTTCGCCATCGCGCACAATGCCGCCATGGATCTGCTGCGCAGGCGGCCGAATGAGAGCCTGGAAGATCGCGAATTTGCGCTGCCGGCGGGCGGGCCGGACGCTCTCAGCACCGTGTTGGCCGGCGAGCGCACCGCCATCCTGGCCGCAACCATGGCGGCGCTGCCCGCGCTGTATCGGGAGGCCCTCACGCTGCGCTTCGAAGAAAGCATGAAGCTGGAAGAAATCGCCGAGGTCACCCACGCCCCGCTTTCCACTGTGAAAAGTCGCGTGCAGAGGGGCCTGGAAGCCATGAAGCAAAAACTCCGCAAGGAAGACATCCTATGAGCGATCACGAATCTGTCCGGCAACTGCTGGCGCTGAGCGCGGCCGGCCTGCTGGATTGCAGCCAAGAGCGGATGGTGCGGGAACACGCGCGCCAGTGTGCCGCCTGTGCCGCCGAACTGGATGAGTTCGCCGCGCTCGCCGCCGGGCTCTCCGCGTTGCCCTCTCCCCAGCCGCCCGCGTACCTGCTGGCGCGCACAACCGCCCTGCTGGCCGCCGAGGCGGATCGCCGCCAAGGTGCTGCCTTTGCCGCGGCATCCGCCGTTTTTGCCTTTGCTCTCGTCCTGCTGACCGGCCAGGCGCTGCGCACGCTGGTGGGCGATTCCGCCGCCCTGGCGTGGCTCGCGTGGGCCGCAATTACGTCTGTGTTCGGTGCGGCTTCGGCCCTCGTGCTGACCTCGCGCCGCCGTCTGGAAAGGAGTACCGTATGACCCCCGTCGTTCCCCGCCAGAGAGTCATCCCGTTCGGTGGTTGGCTCGCCTCCGGTATCGTGTTCCTGGTGTGCTTTCTCACGCTCAGCCTCATTTTCCTAAGAGCTGGGCACCACGCCCCCGTGTGGTTGAAGTTCCTGCTCACCATCGTGGCGCCGCTGGCCATGGCTGGCTATACCCTGTTGATCGGGTACGTCTACGGCGATGCGCGGCGCCGCGGTATGCGGTATGTGATGTGGACCCTGCTGGCCATCTTCCTGGCCAACGAGATTGGCGTCATCCTCTACTTCATCCTGCGCGACCCGCTGCTGGTGTATTGTTCCAGGTGCGGCGTCGGAGTGCAGCCCAGTCATGCATTCTGCCCGCGCTGCGGCGCCGGTGTCCAACCCGCTTGTCCGGGCTGCCATCGCACCGTTCAGCCCGGCTGGACGCATTGCGCGTGGTGCGGAATTCAGTTGTGAAGTGCGTACTCCCATCCGAGCCGCGACCGTGGGTATCTACCAGGTCGAGTTCTCGCCGCCTGGTGGGATGGGCCTCCGGCCTGTCCTTCCGAGCGAAGCTCGGACGCTCTTCCTCCGCGTGTTCCGCCTCCCGCCGGACGCGTGAATTCCTGGGCGTCCCCCACATCTACTTCTTGCTCTTCTTCGCGCATCCGCGCCGGCGACCCTTACCTCACGGGCTGCCACGGCACATCCGTCACCACCGGCGCGCCATACGCAGGCGGCGTCGTGCGGCTTGCCATCGCCTCCTGGTAATGACGGGGAGTGCGGCGCCTGCCGCCCGGTTCCACATACCCCGCGCCGGTCATGTCCGCAATCCGCGGCATCGAACCTGCCGGACATTCACTTCTTCTCGCCCGCTATCAGCGCCACCGAGAAGCCACCCTGGAATGTGGCCGAAGGGCCGGTGTCCAGACGGTATTCGGCGGCATCCGGCCGGCGGTTCTTCTCGGAACGTCCCACCACCGAAGGCAACGCGCGCAGATTCCTCCCTTCCAACCGGATGTATGGCGCACCTTCCACCCGCACGCCGGCGCGCTGATCTGACGTTACCTCGGCCCAGCGCACCGCCTTCGTCCCCTTCGCCGTCTCGCTGCCCGCGCCTCCGGCATAAATGCCCAGCACCGGCGCGAACCTCTCGTTCGGGTAGGCATCCAGCGGACCCAAGCCGAGCCATCGCAGGTTGTCCAGCCCGGCGGCGGTCTCAAACTCCATGCCGATTTCGGGCAGCCACGGCAACTCCACGCGCGGCCGTACCGCGTAGCTCACCCGCAGCACACCGTCGCGCCCCACCTCGTAGACATAAGATACGGCGACCCCGTTCTTCTCGTTGACCGTGTGCTCCGCCTCCGCCTCAATGCGTACCCCCGAGGCGTTCTCGGTGACTTTCCAACTCTTCACCGCCGTCGTGTACTTGTTCAGATCCAGGTCGGCCGGTCGCGACCGCATCACCACCGAATCAGTGGGGCCCAGCGTCCGCCAGATGGTGAACCGCGAGCCCGTGATCAACTTGACCGTGCCTTCGGACGCCGACACCAGCCGGGCGGATGCCGCATCGAATTCATAGGTAGCCGGTCCGGCGGTGACTTCCCGCTACGCACGCGCACTGGCCATTGGCTCACGCGCACCGGTTCGGGCGCCGCGCCACCGGGCAGAAGCTCAACGGCGCGCCTTGTGATCTCCGAGCCATCGGGGCGCAGAAACGTCAGGTGCGAATAGTAGGCCACGCCCGGCTCCGTGCCCTTCACGGCATCGAGCGGCAGCGTGAGAATGCCAATGGCGTGCGGTGCGGCGTTCACCTTGCCTTCTCCCTTCGCCAGTTCGCGGCCGTCCGCCATCACCGTCCAGCGGATGCCCACCGTGGAAAACTCCGTGAAATCGTAGTCGTTCCGAATGGGAATTCGCACCGACTTCTGGCCGGGCTGGAAGCGAACCGACTCCTCCGGCAGGCTCACCGGCGCATAGACGGCCTTGGTTTCCCAGTAGTCGCGCTGCGGCTTGCGGTCCGCGCCCACAATGCCGTCCCAACCATCCAGCACGATCTGTATGTACTTCTCCGCCTGCCCGTTGGCGCCCGTTCGCGTGCGCGTGAGGCCTTGATCCTGCCACATCCAGATGGCCCCGCCCGCGCCGCTGGCGTGCTTGGTCAGCGCCCGCCACGATTCCTCCAGCCCCCCGAACCCGTCCTCCCCGTATGCGTGCGTGTACTCCGTGGTGATCACCACCCGGTTGGAACGGGCCGCCAGTTGATCCAGATTGGAGGGCGTGCGGTAGTGCGGCGCCAGAATATCGATCTCTGGCGGCAGGAAGTCATCGGCGCGCCACGGCATCAGCACCGGTCGTGTGGGGTCCGACCCCTTCACCAGCCGGATGGCCGCCATGTGCATGGCCGTCAGCGGGTCCTCGTTGCCAATCGACCAT
>JAPKZC010000928.1:440-8472 GCA_026394025.1 Candidatus Solibacter sp. | reverse complement strand
AAGCCCATCGGCACTTCGTCCATCACGTACATGCCCAGTTCATCGGCGAGAGCGATGAAGCCCTCCGCTGGAGGGTAGTGCGAAGTGCGGACCATGTTGATGTTGGCGGCCTTCATCAGCCGCAAATCTTCCAGCCAGTGCTCGCGGCGAGTGGCGCGGCCCACGTCGGGGTTCTCGTCGTGGCGGCACACGCCCCGCAGTTTCACGGCTTGCCCATTGATGCGGAAAACCCCGCCGGCGGTCGAAACCTGCCGGAAACCCACCCCCGATGTGCGCGCGTGCGTCACGTTGCCGCCCTGCGCCAGTTCCACCGTGAGCCGGTACAGGTTAGGCGTCTCCGCGGTCCAGCGCTGCGGCGCGTAGGCGTGCATCGTGAGCAGCGTGTCGCGCGCCGTCCCGCGATGGCCTGGCACAGCCAGGGAGGTCCGCTGCGCTTCCTTGCCGTCCGGGCCCGTCAGCATGGCGCGGATTTCGTATGGCGCCTGCTGCGTTCCCGAGACCAGCACGCGCACGTGCAAGTCGGCGTCGCGAAACTGCTCGTCAAAGGTGGTTGTGGTCTCCACGTGGTCGATGTAGGCGGCCGCCGGCATGGTCTCCAGCCACACGTCGCGGTAAATGCCGCCCAGCGCCCAATCGTCGTTGGTAGCGAGCATCGAGTCTTTCGTGACCTGC
Source organism: Candidatus Solibacter sp. (assembly GCA_026394025.1). Taxonomy (GTDB): domain Bacteria; phylum Acidobacteriota; class Terriglobia; order Bryobacterales; family Bryobacteraceae; genus Solibacter. The sequence continues at coordinate 7,800 of JAPKZC010000928.1, read as the reverse complement.
CGTACCCTCACCGCAAGGCGGTTCTCGGCGCCGGCTTTCAGGCTGCGCGTAAGGTCGTAGGCGAACTCCGTGAACCCGCTGTCGTGACGCCCCAGCGGCGTGCCGTTTAGCCACACTTCGGCCGACACCCAGACCCCGCCGAAGTGAAGCAACACGCGCTTCCCGTTCAGGTTTTCCGGCGCCTGGAAGCGGCGCACGTAGAACCCTTCGCCGGCCTGCTTTGGCCGCGCGTAGATGGGCTCCTCGAATCCCAGCAGCGCCCAGTTCGATGGCACCACCGTAGGCTGGAACCCGCCGCCCTGAAAGCCGGCTTCATGGAAACGGGCCAGCCGGTCGGCCGCCGCCGCATCGGCCGCAAACGCGAAGTCCCATGTCCCGTTAAGCGAGGTCGCTGGCGCAGTCTGCGCCCAAGCCGCCGCCACCGTCGCCAGCACCAAAACAAGAAAGCGTTGCATGATGCGAGACTAACACCGCGCAGGCCACATTTCAGAGCCACCGCTCCGTCAGGCCTACCACACGGAAACTCGATAGCGCCAGCCCACGTCCCTCCGCGCCTCCGCGCCAAATATGCTGCCCCTGCCGTTCCGCCTTCGGCGGGTTTGGGATGGGCTGGTTTCCCCAGCCCTTACCCGTCCAACTCGATTTCCTGGTGCTGCATCCCGGCATAGGGATAGACCGCCACCTTCGGGTCCCCCGGATGCAACTCCCGCAGCTTGGCGATCACTTCTTCCCACTTGTCGCAGAAAAACGTGCCCGTGCGGTAGTTGTTCCTCAGGTTGCGCGTCATGTACTGCGAGTAGACAATCGTGTTGACCTGCTTCTGATTGCCCCCGCGTCCGCCGCCCTGGCCCGTGGGGTTCACGCGTCGCGACGTCAGGTCGAATTGCGAAGCGCCGCTCAGCCCCGCCAGCCGGTTGTTGAGGTAGTGCACCGGGTCCAGGCCCAGCGGATGCTGCACCACCAGCACACCGGTGCCGCCATCGCGCACGGAATAGTTGATCCACCGTGCGCCGTGGAACGCCTGCGCGTTCTGCGGATACGCGTTTGCCACCACGATATCGGCATCCTTATGCGTCGGCGTGCAGTACGTCTTGGCCGCTACCCGTACCGCGGCATGGTGCGCGTCCACAATGTCGCCCGCCCAGATCCGCGTCGGCCGCATTCGTTCGTTGTACAGGATTTGCACCGTGTAATCGACCTTCGCCATGCGCGCCCCTTCGATCATGTCCAGCCGCATGTCGTTCTTGAAAATCTTCACCGGCCCGGTGGTCCGGACCTTGGTCAGGATTTTCGTGTGGTTGTATTCCACCGTGGAGAGCGCCGCCAGACCGGGGAGGATCGCCTTGGCGCCGCCCCCGTACCCCGCATCCTGATGGACCTTGATGCCGCTAATGCAGATCTTCAAATCGGCCCCGAGGAACGTCTGGTTCAGCAGGATTTTGTTCCCGCGCGTGCTCGTGCCCACCTCCTTCACATTGTCGAATGCGTCGTGGTTCAGCCAGGCGTACTTCCTCGCAACCTCGATGCCGAGCTTGCGTCCCACTTCCGTCTGCGTCATCGCGCGGTGCGTGCCGAAGGAGCCGATGAACAGGATGTCCTCGTCTTTGACGCCGGCTTTGCCCAACTCCGCCATCATCCAGGGCGTCACGGCGTACGCCGGCGTCGAGCGCGTCAGGTCGTCGAAACTGATAGCGACCATCTTCTTCCCTTCGGCCAGTTCGCGCAGCGATTTCGTGCCCGTCGGCTGGTTGCATTGCTCGCCGATCTGCTGCGCCGTCAGCACCGGCAGATTGTGTCCGGCCATGTCCATGACATGGAGGTCCCAACTTGCCGGGAAATCCAGGCGCTCGTCAAGCCAGGGTGCGCCGTTTGGCCCTGCGAACTCGTGCGTCGGGATGACTACCGATTTCGCCGAGCCCTTCAGTTTGGGCACTGCCTTCACCTGAAATGGCGTCTGTGCCATCATGGTGCCAATTAGCGGCGTGGCGGCTAGGTACCGCGCGCCCATCAGAATCTCTCTGCGGCTTAAAGCTGGCTGCGACAAGGGGAGTCTCCTTGATGTAGATGATAGATCAAAAGTCGTGTCACACGAACATCAAATATATTTTGCCCTCCTAAACCGCTCTCCAGGCGGTCCTTAGCCCGTTCGTCCCCTTCTCGCGCCTCCATAACCCACCACCCCGGGCCGTATGATGAAATTAGGGGACACGTCACGCTTTGCCCCGCTTCCTGGAATCGAAGGGAAAGTGAGACAAACTTGTCTCACTTTGACGACCGTAAATAGGCTTAACTTGTTTAGTATCAACAAAACGTCGTCAGGCCGCTGAGACACGCATGTCTCACTTCCGTCCCGGACACGCCATGCCGCTCACTCGACCCGCCACGGAGACACGTTCTTCCATCCGCGCAGTTGCTCCGTCGCCCATGCGGAGCCTCTGTCGCCATGGCACCCCTGGCAGCCGCTCGGAATCTTCAGCCGCTCGCCCTCGGCGGGAGTGATGAAGCGGAACGTGTGGGCGCGGACATTGACATCCGCGATGGTCGCTTGGATCGCCGGCATGTGGCACGCCACGCATTCGTTCCCGCTGGACCCGCTCTTGTGATGCGTGTGCGCCTCTAAGGTGGCGGCGCGCGGTCCGTTTGCCAAACCTGCGCCGTGACACTGTAGGCACATCACGTTCGCCGGCTTGAGCAAGTCCGCATTGTTCGCCGTTCCGTGAACGTCGTGGCAACTGAAGCAGGTCACCCCGTGGGTGTACATCGCGCTCTGCACGAAGTCGTTGCCCTGCATTCGATTCTTATGGGCCGTCCCATCGGCGAAATGGGTGAACGTAGTCTCGCCCGGCTTGTGATCTTCCAGCCGCCAGTAGTCCTTCAGATCCTTGCCCGGTTCGTATCCCACCGGCCAATCGTAGTAGCGTCCCTCGATTGGGTTCTTCAGCGGCTGCCCCTGCGAGTGGCATTGAATGCAGGCATCGTTCGCGCTCACCGAATCCAGGCGCGCCGGGTTCACGATGTTGCTCCGCGCGGGCCTTGCCGCATGCGCGCTTCCCGGGCCATGACACTTCTCGCAGCCCACGTTCCACTCGGTGACTGCGTGGGTCTGCACGATGTAGTTCACCGAATGGCAGCCGTCGCAGAGCGGTCCGGTGGGCCGCTTCATGTTGTCCGCGGGCTAGTGCGGCCCCCACCAGTCCGTGCCATCGCGGACGAAGTAGGCGCGCCAGATCTTGTGGGTGACATCCCACTGCGCGGGCAGTGGGAAATAATCGTCGCCGGCTTTCTTGAAGTAGCGCTGCTTCCACTTGCTGCCGTAGACGAACGCGATATCCTCTTTCTTGAAAGTGAGCAGCGGGTCCGGCTTGCTCAAATCCGGGGTGATCGCTTCAGGGTGCTCCCGTGGATCGCGCACTACGTTCGCCATGCGCGTCTTGCTCCACCGGCCATAGACCTCCGCATGACAGTGCCTGCACGCCGCCGATCCGACGTATTGCGGCGCCTGGGCGTGCAGCGCCGCCGCCAGCAGGGTGGCGGCGAAGGTTCGAACCAGCTTTCCAATCATCCAGCTATTATGTCAGGAGACATCATGACACAACGACCATTCGGCTGGACCGGTGCCCAGGTCCCCGTCATCGGACAAGGCACCTGGATGATCGAAGGTTCGGCGGACGTGGAGCGCCGCAGCGTCGACGCCCTGCGCGCCGGCATCGATCTGGGTCTCACGCACATCGATACCGCCGAGATGTATGGCAGCGGACGGGCCGAAGAGATCGCCGGCAAGGCGATTGCCGGCCGGCGCGATGAGGTTTTCCTGGTGAGCAAAGTCCTGCCCTCCAACGCCAGCTACGAAGGCGCCCTGCGCGCCTGCGAGCGCAGCTTAAAGCGCCTGGGCACCGGTCGCCTGGATCTCTATCTGCTCCACTGGGAGAGCCAGTACCCGATCGGCGAAACCATGCGCGCCATGGAGCGGCTGATCGACGAAGGCCAGATCCGCTACGCGGGCGTCAGCAATTTCGATGTCGATCAAGTGCGCGCGGCGCAGGCGGCGCTGCGCAATCACCGGCTCGCGTCGAACCAGGTGCTCTACCACTTGGGCGAGCGCGGCATTGAGCGCAAACTCATTATCTATTGCCAGGAGCGGGAGATCGCGTTGGTGCGCTACACCCCGTTCGGCAGGGCGAAGTTCCCGCGGCCCGATTCGTCCGGTGGGCGCGTGCTGGAGGGAATCGCCAAACGCCATGGTCGGACAGTGCGGCAGGTGATCCTGAATTTCCTCACGCGGTTGGATGGCGTCTTCACCATTCCGAAGGCGGGGAATCTGGAACACACTACGGAGAACGCCGGCGGTGCCGGATGGGCGCTGATGGCGGAGGATATCGAGGCGATCGATCGCGCGTTTCCGGCGCCCACGCGCGATACGCCTCTGGCCATGCTCTGATTCCTGTCAACCGCAACTCATGCCACGCGCGCTGCTACCGCTCGAGCCGCATCGGCCACTGCGACGTCGGTGGACGCCTTCGTGCGACGCTCCGTTAGCTCCACCATTCCGCCGGCCAGTTTCTTGCCCACCGTGATGCGGAACGGCACGCCGATCAGGTCGGCATCTTTGAACTTCACCCCGAGGCGTTCGTCGCGGTCGTCCAACAGGGCGTCCAATCCAAGGGCGAGGCACTCGCTATAGATTCGCTCGGCGGCTTCCTTCTGCGCGGGGTCGCCATTGTTGGCCGGCGTGACCACCACCAGGAAGGGCGCGATCGCGCCCGGCAGCATCATGCCGTCTTTATCGTGGAAGAGTTCGATCGCGCAGCATAGGATGCGCTCGATGCCGATACCGTAGGAGCCCATGATCGGCGTAACCTCCTTGCCCTCGGCATTCAGCACGCGCAGGCCCATGGCTTCGGAATACTTGTAACCGAGCTTGAAAATGTGGCCGATCTCCACCGTCTTCACCACCTCGAGCGGCGCGCCGCACTGCCCGCAAGCATCGCCAGCGGCAACCTGGCGCAGGTCGCAGATTTCGGCTTGGAAATCCTCGCCCAAGGTCACGTGGCGCAGGTGGTAATCGTTGCGGTTGGCGCCGGCGATCATGTTGCGGCGGCCTGCCAGCGCCTGGTCGGCGAGGATGGTCATATTCGCCACGCCGACCGGGCCGAGCGACCCTGCCTCGGCGCCGAACCATTCGCGAATCTCGTCGGCCTGCGCCTGGCGGAACGCGGCGTCGCCCACCCTGGCGGCGAACTTGGTCTCGCTCAGTTGATGGTCGCCACGCAGCATCGCCAGCACCGGTTTGCCGCCGGCCACCAGTACCAGGCTCTTCATCTGCGACGTCTCGGGCAAGCCTGTGAACTGCGCCACCTCCGCAATGGTCTTGCGTCCAGGTGTGTGGAACTCCTCCGGCGTCAGGTCGCCTTCGGGATCTCGCGAGCCCGGTTCGGAAGGCACGGCCGTAGCCTTTTCCAGATTCGCCGAGTATCCGCAGCTCTTGCAGATCGCCACGAAATCTTCCCCGGCATCGGAAGCCACCATGAACTCGTGAGACTGGCTGCCGCCCATGGCGCCGGAGTGGGCTTCCACCACGGTGTACTGCAATCCGCAGCGCTCGAAAATGCGGCAATAGGCCTGGTAGTGCTTGTCGTAGGCCGTGTCCAGGCCGGCCTGGTCCATGTCGAACGTGTACGAGTCTTTCATGAGGAACTGGCGCACGCGCAGGAGACCGGATTTCGGCCGCGGCTCGTCGCGGAACTTGGTTTGGATCTGATACCAGATCTGGGGGAGTTGTTTGTAGCTGCGCAGTTCGCCGCGCGCGATCGTGGTCATCACCTCTTCGTGGGTCATGGCGAGACACAGGTCGCGTCCAAAGCGGTCCTTCAACCGGAACAGGTTGTCGCCCATGACATCCCAGCGGCCGGATTCCTGCCATACCTCGGCCGGATTCAGCGCGGGCAGGTACATCTCCTGCCCGCCGATGGCGTTCATCTCCTGGCGCACAATCTGCTGGATCTTGAGGAGCGAGCGCTGCGCCAGGAACAAGTAGCTGTAGATTCCGGCGGAAAGCTGGCGGACGTAGCCGGCGCGCAGCAGCCATTGATGACTGGGAACCTCGGCTTCGGCGGGAATCTCGCGCAAGGTAGGGATGAACAACCGGCTCCACCGCATAGGCCTGAATTCTAACATGTTAAACTCGAATTTATCCCCTATGAAGATCGCAATTGGCGCCGACCATGCCGGGTTTTCTCTCAAAGAGAAGTTACGCCTGAAACTGGCCGGGGAGGGCTACGAAGTAGTCGATTTCGGCACCAACAGCCTGGAGTCGGTAGACTACCCGGACTTTGCCCAGTCGGTGGGCCGCGATGTGGCGCAGGGGCGCAGCGACCGCGGCATTCTGGTCTGCTCCACCGGAATCGGTATGGCGATGGCCGCTAACAAGGTGGACGGCGTGCGTGCCGCTCCCGCGGAGAACGATGACGAAGTGAGATTAACCCGCGAGCACAACGATGCCAACGTGCTGACCCTGGGTGCCAGGTATATGGACGAGAATCGCGCGCTCGAACTGATCGACATATTCCTGAAGACGGAATTCGCCGGCGGCCGCCATGCGCGCCGCGTCGCCAAAATCGCCCAACTGGAAAAATAGCGGGCCTGGCCCGACCGGAGGAACACCGAATGACCGAAACCGAACGCATGTCCCGCCCTCTCTGCCAGGTGGATCCCGAGGTCTACCAGGCCATCCAGCACGAAACCGCCCGCCAGGACGGACAACTGGAGCTGATCGCGAGCGAGAATTTTACCTCCGAGGCGGTGCTCGAAGCCACCGGCAGCGTCTTCACGAACAAGTACGCGGAGGGCTATCCGGGCAAGCGCTATTACGGTGGGTGCGAGTACACCGACGTAGTGGAGAACCTGGCGCGCGACCGCGCGAAGAAGCTATTCGGCGCGGAGTATGCAAACGTACAGCCGCACTCGGGTTCGCAGGCCAACCAGGCCGCCTACGGCGCGGTGCTCACGCCGGGCGACACCATCATGGGTTTGAACCTGGCACACGGCGGCCATCTCACCCACGGGCATCCGCTGAACTTCTCCGGCAAGCTGTACAAGGTTGTGCCGTACAACGTGCGCAAGGAGGACGAGCGCATCGACTATGATGAGGTCGAGCGGCTGGCGAAAGAACACCGGCCAAAGCTGATTGTGGCGGGCGCCAGCGCCTATCCGCGCATCATCGATTTCGCCCGTTTCCGGCAGATCGCCGATCTGGTGGGCGCGGTGTTCCTGGTAGACATGGCGCACATCTCCGGCCTGGTGGCCGCGGGCGTCCACCCCAACCCGTGTGAGCACGCCGACATCGTGACCTCCACCACGCACA
>JAPKZC010000928.1:0-379 GCA_026394025.1 Candidatus Solibacter sp. | reverse complement strand
CGCACAAGACGCTGCGCGGGCCGCGCGCCGGCATTATTTTGGCGCGCGAAAAGTACGGTAAGGAAATCGATAAGAACGTCTTCCCCGGCACGCAGGGCGGCCCTCTGGTACATGTGCTGGCCGCCAAAGCCGTCTGCTTCCTGGAGGCCATGCAGCCCGGGTTCGTGGCGTATCAGAAGCAGGTGGTGGCCAATGCGCGCGCCATGGCGCAGGCGCTGATGGACGCAGGCTTCCGGGTGGTTTCCGGCGGCACCGATACGCATGTGGTGCTGCTCGATGTCTTCTCCAAGGGGCTGCGTGGCAAGGAGGCGGAACTGGCGCTCGACCGCGCGCGCATCACGGTCAACAAGAACGCCATTCCGTTCGATACCAACCCGCC
>JAPKZC010000342.1:5792-11769 GCA_026394025.1 Candidatus Solibacter sp. | reverse complement strand
CGTGCCCCCTCGGTTCACGGGCGGCAGCACCGCGACCCGCCCCACTGTCAGCGCGGAAGTCAGGTTCCTTCGGCGGGGGCCGGGAGGGGCAGCCCCAGACGGCGTATGAGGTCCACATAGCGAGGATCCGAACGGAAGCTGTCAAAGTACATCGACGCCAGCTCGATTCGTGTTTCGCGAGCCTGAACCGCCTTCTCCAGCCACAGGAACGTCGAATCCGCGTCGCCCAGCCCGGCGTGTACTACGGCGAAATCCACCGGGGAGACGAACCTCTCCCCGGACAGCCTGGCAAGCTCTTTCAAAATGCCGAGAGCCTTGGCTCGCTCTCCGGCCTGTCCAAAGACAAAACCCAGATACCCTCGAAACAGCGGTCCATCCGCCATGCTGAGGGCTTTCGTCAAAGCGGTGACCGAATTCGGAAAATCGCGTTTGCCCGCGTAGGATACGCCCTGCCACCAGAGCCCGTTGACGTTGCTCGGGTCAAGATCGAGTGCCTGCCGGCTGGCTTGAATCGCTTCGTCATAGCGGCGGGCGCGGAAGAAAACCATGGCACGACTGACGTAACTGATGGGCGAAACGGGGCGCAGGCGTGTCAGCAGGTGGCTAGGGTTCAACTCGAGAGCGCGTTTGAACTCCGATTCGGCACCAGCCAAGTCCCAGTCATACCCTTGTTTGACATCCGCCAGCACGTTGTGAGCGCCCGCGTTTGAATCGTCAAGTTGCAGGGCTTTCAAGGCGGCAAGCCGTGCTTCGGGGTAAGTCTCCGCCGAGGGCCGGAGCCCAAAAATCCCGGAGAAGCATAATGCTTCCGCCAAGCCGACATGGGCTCCTGCCAACAAGGGATCGAGTTCGATGGCTTGTTCGAAGAACTCGATGCTCCTACCAGTACCTCTTATTCCCTGGTGCAGGAAGAAAGTCCCCTTGAGGAAAGCGTCATAGGCCTCGGGATTGACCGGGCGGGCAATCGCGCGCGCCACTTCGCTCTGCAATGCCAGGATATCGGCAACCGGACGCTCGTATCTTTCCGACCACAGATGCCGGTCATCATGGGCGCGGATCAATTGCGCGGTAATTCGCACTTTCTGATGGGAATGCGACACCGTTCCTTCCAGGATCGCGTCCACGTTCAGTTCACGGGCGATCACTGGAAGCGATTTACGGATGCCCTTCTTGTACTGCATGATCGAAGTTCGTGAGATGACTCGCAGCGATCCGATCCGGGCAATTTCGCCAATCAACTCGTCCGTCATTCCATCGCTAAAGTACTCGTCGCTCGGGTTGTCGGAGAGGTTTTCGAGCGGCAGCACCGCAATCGACGCGATCCGTGACGGTGCTGGCTGGGGAGTGTTCTGCACTTCCGCCAGAAATCGATACCCCCGCTGCGGCAATGTCTCGATGAGCCGGGGATTGCCGGCGTCATCTTCGAGGACTTCGCGCAAGCGGTTGATGGCTTTGTTGAGGCCACGATCGAAATCGACGACCACATCGGAAGGCCAGAGCCGCTTCTGGAGGTCTTCGCGCGAGACGACCTCGCGCGGCCGATCCAGCAGCGCCACCAGGACCTGAAAAGGCTGCTCCTGAAGCCTGACTCTCACACCGTGCTTGCGCAGTTCCCCCGAAGCGAAGTCGACCTCGAAGGCTCCGAAACGGATCGGTGATCGGACGTCCAAGGGCCGGAGATACCTCCCAGGTTCAAATGATACCACTTCGGGGTTCGCAACCCGGAAATAGCGCTTGGATGTTATTGATTCTACTGGGGAAGATGATCGCCACATTGTTAGAACATGCCCGCCATTGAGAATCCTGCGACCCGGCGTTATCGTGCAGTGAGACCAAAGGGAGGTCTCTCACCATGAAACGATCTGCTCTTCTCGTTTTCGCCGCACTCATCGGGAGCGTGGCGCACCTTCAAGCCCAAGGGCTCCTGCAGACGGTCATTACGCCGGAGAAAGCCGTTGCGGTGGTCAACCAGACAATGGAAGGCACCTGGTTGTCCGAAGTGCGGCCTGCGGGGCTACCGGCCTCCGCATCGCCGATTCTCAACCTGGCCACTTACAACTCGAATGGCACAATGTTGGCCTCGGCGTCGGATGGGACCCAGAGTTTGGCGCACGGGGTTTGGGTGCGCGTGGGTGATCGTAAGTTCCTCCAGACGGTCTTCATTTTCAACTACGATGCGAGCCGCGTGCTTACGACCATCACGAAGGCCCGCATCAACATACAAATGAGCCTGGATGGCCAGACCCTCAAGGCGACGAACGAGGTAGTCGTCATGGACCGAACCGGGAAAGTCATGGCAACCATTCCGGGAGGCACCGGCTCCGCCGTCCGCCTGAGCCCGGAAATACCGGGTGACTTCTACGATTTCCAGAAGGTGCAGTAAGCACACCGGAGACACAACCAATCCCATCTAAGGACAAAACCATGAAACGCTTACTCCTCTCCATCGCGGCTGTAGTGCCGCTACTCGCCGTAATTGGCGTCTTTACGGCCCGCGAATCGATCGCCCAGGCGATCAGGGCGGCTTGGGTTCGGGATGCCGACAACGCCGCTCGTCATGCCGTGGCTTTTGACCTGACCGCAGGCGGCAACTACACAGTGCCTGCCGGAAAGACTCTCGTAATCGAAGATGTGAGCGTTTTCAACCTGATTCCAGCCGATCCCACCAGCGGTCTGATAACGGTGACGAACGGAGTGACGCTATTCCATGACATGCCCTTCAGTCCCATTTCCGGTAAAGAAGGCGCCACGCGGATCTGGGCCGGAGGCAGAACCACGCGCTTTTACGCGGACCCGGGTTCCGTGGTTTCGTCCTTCTCAAACGGCTCCTTTCACATGGCATGCTCCGGGTACCTGATCGAAGTGAACCCGTAACAGGAGATCCAGGAATGACACACCTCCTCCCGCGAATTGGTCTAGTAATCCTCGCCGTCGCCGGTGGCCACGTAGCCACATTAAGAGCGGCGACCATCTTCTCGTACACCGGGAATCTCCGTACCGACGCCAACTTCGTCTCCTGCGGCGCGGGATGCGAGCTGGATGGCGCCAGCCTCGGCAGCGACTACGCCCAATGGGCCGCCGTTAGCAGAACCTTTCACGTCAGCGCGGCCTCCACCATGACGGCGATCACTTTTAGCTATGGGGGCGGCACAAACGGGGCAGGCTCGCTGATCGCCGATGCAGGCTTTGAACCCTACCTTAGCCTGTTCGACGCAACCGGCAATTTCCTCACTTCGACCTTCTTCGGAACGACATGCCCGCCCGGCGCCAACCCCAGCGTCACCCTTGGCTCGTGCTACGACGTTCTGCTGGATGGCGGCACGCTGGCGAGCGGCGATTACCGGGTCGCCCTTTCGGCGTTCGAGAATCTGTCGTTCACGGAGAATTTGGGTTCCGGCACGCTAGCCGATGGATTCACCGGCCTGGGTAACCTGGCGTCTGGCGAGGATCTTCACTACGCTTTCGATGTGGTTCTGTCGCCCATCTCAACGTCGGTCCCAGAACCCGGAACGGGGTTTTTTCTGGCAGCCGGCTTGATGGCGTTTTGTCTGTGGCGCCCGGCGGGTTGGCGAAAGCGTTGCGCGGAACATCCGCCAACTGCTGCGTCAAAAGCACAACGACGAGCAACATGACGGCGTTCCGGCAATTCTGTACCTGAGCCGAAAGGGCGGCTCCTATTCGCCTGATGCCCTAAACGCATCATACCTCCAAGTTTCCGCTATGAGCGTCTGACAGCCCTTATCAAACCGGAACCTGAGCGCCTTCGCCGGTGTCCAATCGAAATATGAAGTACGCCCTCGTTGTGGCCGGGCTGATCGTTACTTCCGCCGGGGCCCGGCCGAAGCCGGATTTTTCCGGCACGTGGAAGACGTCCGGAAGTTCGGAGCAGAATTTCCATATCGAGAAGATCCTGCATCAGGATCCGAACCTTAGCCTCCATTTGCAGACCCGGTTCGTCAACAGCCGCCTCTCGGGCGGCGGATCCGGCGATTCCAAGTACATCATCGACGGCGTGGAGCACGCCAGCAAGACCGACAAGGGCGTGCAGTTTTGGCGCACGGATTCCTGGGAAGGTTCCACTCTGGTGTTCCTCACCGTGCGTAAGGATGGTTACCACGTCGTCGTCACGCGCGAAGTCTGGAGCCTCTCGGACACTGGCAACACGCTCACCAAGGCGAAGCGCGTGATCGACATGGACGGCGTCACGGAATCGACCCAGACCTTCTTGAGGCAGTGACGCGCTACTTTTCACCTGGCTTACTTGCGTTATCGCGCGCCGCCATTGGGGGCTCACCTTTTCTGGTTGTGGGACTCCGACCCGCTACACGGGCGGGCTCTGCTCAGGTCCATTTTCCCGAAGCACCGGACGTGAAAGCGAATTACAATCCGGGTGTGAACACCATCAAAGGGAAGAGCGTGTTGATTACCGGCGCGGGCCGGGGCATCGGCAAACGGCTGGCTATGGGATTCGCGGCGGCGGGTGCGCGGGTAGGGCTGTTGGCGCGCAGCCAGGCCGAGCTCGATCTGGCAAAGTTGGAGACCGAACAGGCGGGGGGCACGGCGTTGCGCCTGCGCGCGGATGTGCGCGATCCGGAAGAACTGGCGCACGCGGTGGACCGGATGCGGAGCGGTTTCGGCGGGTTGGACATTCTGATCGCAGCGGCCGGGGTACAGGGTCCGATCGGACCGTTTCTGCTGAGCAAGCCGAAAGCGTGGAACGAGACGGTGGAAATCAACCTGATCGGCGCGGCCAATGCCTGCCGCGTAGCGCTGCCGCCGATGATTGAGAAGCGGTCGGGCAAGATCATCCTGATCTCGGGCGGCGGCTCGGCTTATGCCCGCCCGAATTTCAGCGCATACGCGGCCTCCAAAACGGCGGTGGTGCGATTCGGGGAAAACCTGGCGGTGGAGGTGAGCGACTACAACGTGCAGGTGAACACGATCGCTCCGGGCGCGGCGTACTCCACGATGACCGATGAGGTGTTGCGCGCGGGCGAAGAGAAGGCGGGCCGCAAGGAGATCGAGGACGCGGAAAGGGTACGGGTCACCGGCGGCGTACCGGCCGAGAAGCAGATTGCGCTGGCGTTGTTTCTGGCCGGCGAGCGGAGCAACCACATCAGCGGAAAACTGATTCACGTGAATGACGATTGGAGGCGCTTCGAGCAGGAGAACATGCAGTCGGAACTCTACACGCTGCGGCGGGTGCAGAAGATGTGATGCCGGCAAGCCGCACCCTTATGCATATCGCTTGCGGCGAGGAGCGGGCACGATGCTAAAATACTGGCTTCATTCACCTGGAGGTGGTTCGCTTGGAGGTAATTAAGGCGCTCTTGAGCTTTCTCAGCTACGTTTTTCACGGTTTGCTCTGTCTGGTACTGTTCGCCGTGTCCTGCCTTGCCATAGCGGCGGGCGCCCAGGCGCTGCAACTGGACATGCTTCCCTGGACGGGATCCACGCCGCTGTACACGCTATTGTTCGCGTTGGTGGGCCTGGTGACGGTGACACTGGCCATCAAGGGCAAGTTACGCCCTTTGTTTTTTGTGTGGAGCCTGGTGCTATCGATTCTGCTGGTAAAGGGTTACATTTTCAGCCGCTACCGCTTCACGCCGGGCGAGTTTAACACGGCGATGTATCTGATTGCAGGGTCCGTGATCGCGCTGCTCGGCGCGTGGGTGCAGATGGGCCGCAAGGCAGGGGCGCGGCGTTAAGAGTCTTGAAAACGGACAGCGGGTTTTCGAAAACGGACATTCCTGGGACTACCGGAAGGGCGCCAGTCCGGAAAAGCTCATGTAATCCCCCACCGAAGCGGAAAAGCTCCGGTGGAAGGGCAATTGCAGAGAAGCTTGGTTCAGCTCCAGGAAAAAATGAGTCATCTCCGAAACGCCATCGCAGTGGTCCTGCTTGCCTCAGGCTGGACCATTTTTGCCCAATCGTCTGAAGTATCGATCCAAACGCCACTGCCGCCAAAGTATGTGGG
>JAPKZC010000342.1:0-5756 GCA_026394025.1 Candidatus Solibacter sp. | reverse complement strand
TTTCCATCTGGAAAAACGGGTGGTGGCGGTGGCGAAGCTGAGTAACTCGCCGCGGCTGGAACAACTGGTGCGCGGGGGGAACCTTTATCTTTCGGTGCAGGACGTGATCGCGCTGGCGCTGGAGAACAACCTGGATATCGCGGTGCAGCGCTACAGCCCATTTCTGGCGCGCGAAGTGCTGCGGCGCGCGGAGGGCGGCGGGTTTCTGCGGCAGGTGGACACACCGGTGGCGGCGGGACCGACCTCGGTGAGCACGGCGGGAATCAGCATCAACGGGAACGGATTGGGCGGCGGCGGGGGACTGGGCGGCGGGGGCGGAATCGTCAGCCAGATTGGGCCGGTGCCTCCCAGCCTGGATCCGAACCTGTATCTGAGCCTCAACGCCGGGCACAGCACCACACCGTTGACCAACACGTTGTTAAATCGGACCACGGCCTTAACGCAAGGTTACCGGCAGTTTGTGTTTCAGTATGCGCAGCAATTCAATACCGGGACCAGCGGGAGCCTCACGTTCGTCAACTCGCGCAGCCTGCTAAACAGCTCCACGCCGCTCTTTAACCCCTCAATCAGCGGGTACCTGGACATACAGATCAACCAGAACCTGCTGCAAGGGATGAGCGTGGGGGTGAACAACCGCAACATCCGGGTGGCGAGGAACAATCTGAAGGTGACGAATCTACAGGTGAAGTTGCAGGTGTTGACAACGGTAAGCGCGGTGCTGAACCTGTACTGGGACCTGGTGAGCTTCAACGAAGCGGTACGGATCAAGGAGCAGGCGCTCGAAACGGCGCAGAAGTTGTATGACGGCAATAAGAAGCAGGTGGAGATCGGGGCATTGCCGGCGATTGAAGTGACGCGCGCGGCGGCGGAGGTGTCGGCGAGCAAAGAGGATCTGCTGATCGCGCAGACCAACCTGGCGCAGCAGGAGATTGTGCTGAAGAACGCGATCAACCGCAACAGCATGCAGAACGTGTGGCTGGACGATGTACGCATCATCCCGCTGGACCACATTGAGGTACCGAAGACGGAGGAGATCCGGCCGGCAGCGGACCTGATTCAGGAAGCGGTGGAGAACCGCCTGGAGATCGCGCGGAGCAAGGTCAATCTGGACAGCTCGCAGATTCTGCTGAAGGGCGACAAAAATGGAATGCTGCCGAACCTGCAGGCCTTCGCGGAGTTGACCAACCACGGACTGGCCGGCCCGGCGAACCCGCTATACAACAATTGCTGCGGGGCGCCCAACGGGTACTTCATCGGCGGCACCGGCACCGCCATCGCGCAGTTGCTGCGGCGGAATTTTCCGGACTACTCGGCGGGCTTCTCACTGAATATTCCGTTTCGGAACCGGGCGGCGCAGGCGGACTACGTGACGGATCAACTGCAGATGCGGCAGACCGAGTTACAGTTGCAGCGCACGATGAACCAGGTGCGGGTGGACGTGAAGACGGCGATGATCGGACTGCAACAGGCGCGGGCGCGGTATCAGACGGCGGTGGATACGCGGGTTCTGGCGGAAGAGAGCCTGAAGGCGGAGCAGAGCCGGTTCAAGTACGGCGTGGCGACGGTGGCGCAGGTGATTCAGTCGCAGAAGGACCTGGCGCAGAGTCAGGACAGCGAAGTGCAGGCGATGGCCAATTACACGCACGCGCGGATTGCGTTCGATATGGCGATGGGGCGCACGTTAGAGGTGAACCACATTTCGATGGAGGAAGCGCTGGCGGGGCAGGTGCAGCGAGAATCCGTCATCCCGGCGACGCTGCCGGCACGCGGGGTGGGGAAATGAGGATGTTTCTTCAGCGCGGAGGCGGAGAGATAACGAGCGAGGGCAGAGGACCGCGGGACGAGGTAGTGGTTTTGACGCGGAGGCGCGGAGGCGCGGAGACAGCGGAGGTAAGGGCGAGCTCCGTCCGGGCTTTGCCCGGATGGACAAGGCGGAGCCTTATCCTACTGGTTGTGGGGATGTGGGTGGTGGCGGAGGGCGGCGCGCAGAACGTTCCGAAGATGCCATTCACGATTGAGTGTACCTGACGGTGCAGGACGCGATCGCGCTGGCGATTGAGAATAATCTGGGGTTGGAGACGGACCGGTACGGGCCGCTGTTGGCGGCAACCTCTTTGGAGCGGGCGCAGGCGGGCGGGCCGGTGCGCGGGGTGCCGAGCGCGAGCGCGCAGGTTTCGAGCGTGAATGCCGGGGTGGGCGTGAACGGCAGTTCGCAGAGCGCCGGATTGGGCGGTGGCGGCGGTGGTCGCGGCGGTGGTGGCGGCGGCAACGCGGCGATCCAACAGGTGGGTGCGATCACGCCGAATCTGGACCCGGTGCTGCAAAGCACGACGACGCAGGGGCACCTGACGCAGCCACAGGCCAACACTGTATTGAGCCAGACGAATGCGCTGATTCAACAAGTGCGCACCACGAATACCACCTTACAGTTGGGGTTGATCAGCGGAGGCGTGGTGCAGTACCGGAATTACGAGCAGTCGCTGAGAGAAAATGCACCGAGCAATATTCTGAATCCGGCGGTAGGACCGCACATGGATCTGGCGTTCCGGCACAGCCTGTTGCAGGGCTTCGGCGTCAAGTTGAACGACCGCGGGATACGGATTGCGAAGATCAACACGGGGGCGTCGCAGGAGCAATTCCGGAGCCAGTTGTTGAATCTGGTGGCCAACGTTCTCAACAGCTATTGGGACCTGGTGAGCGCGAGCGACGAATTGAAGGCGATTGCGGCGGGGGCGATTCCGCGGGTGGAGTTGTCGCGGGCGGCTGCCGAGGTGGCAACGCGGCGGCAGGACCTGGTGGTATCGCAGGCGAATTTGCGGCAGCGTGAGAACGCGTTGAAAGAGATGCTGGTGCGCACGCCGGACGCGGCGGTGGAGGCGGCGGAGATCCTCACGCTAGACCGGATAGAGATTCCGGAAGCGGACGATCTGCCGGGGTTGCGGCAACTGGTGGCGACGGCGATGGCCAAGCGGCCGGATGTGGCGGTGGCGAAGTTGCGGGACCAGACGGCGGAGATGTCGCTAACGGGGACGGAGAATCCGCTATTGCCAAGCGTGCAAGTGACGGGACAGACCTTCAACCGGGGCGTGGCCGGGACGCCGCAAGTGAGCAGTGGAGGCAGCCCGAATCCGTATTTCGTGGGCGGATACGGCACCGCGTTGGGGCAGATTTTTCGGCGCAATTTCCCGAACTACTCGGCGGGGGTTTCGCTTTCGGTTCCGTTGGGGAACCGGACGGCGCAGGGGGATTACGGGATCGACCAACTGCAATTCCGGCAGTCGCAACTTTCGGGGCAGCGCGACACGAACGCCATCGTGGTGGACATTTCGGCGCGCATGAGCGCACTGCGGCAGGCGCGTGCGCGGCACGCAGCGGCGGTGAATACGCGGACGCTACAGGAGCAGTTGCTGGCGGCGGACCGGCAAAAATTCTCGTCGGGGATGGCCACGTTCAACGACATCATCCGGGACCAGCGAGCTTTGGTGGCGGCGCAGATTTCGGAGGTAAATGCGCTGGCGGCGTATGCGCATGCGCGGGTGTCGCTGGACCAGACGCTGGGCGAGACGCTGGAGCGGAACAACGTGACGCTGGAGGAGGGATTGAGCGGGCGGGTGGGGCGGGAATCGAAGGCGCCCGAGGTAGTGGTTGGAAAGGAATAGGGGCGAGCACCCGCCCATGTTGCGCTTGCAGAGATACGCGACGGTACCATTACTTTTCGGTCTTGGGCTCTCAATATCCTCATTGATTCGGGCGCCGAAATGGCGCAGAATCTACCCGTGAGTTTCGAAGGAACGGGAACCTGGCCAGACGGACCCGCGTTCCAGATGGAAATCCTGACCAACTGACAGGAGGTTCGAATGTCGAAACGTGCCCTGCTCATGGCGTGCGTCCTTGCGATTGTTCTGGCAGCAATTCCGGTAGCGCGTGCAGACGTACTTTACGCGTTCACCGCTACTCACCCAGCTGCCGAAGGGATGTTTTTCACCTACCGGTCACCATCGCTGATTACCGGGGATGTTTCTGTTCCCGCGGCTGACCTCGAATCGTGCGGTTTCGGGGCTGGGGTGGTTGACCATGCATGCTTGTCGATAGACTTTCTACAAGCGACTCCCGGTACTCTCGACGACATCGTCGGGGTGCATTTTACATATCCCGTGCCCGGGGACTGGATCACGGTCATTATGGGCCACCGGTTCGCCGCCGGTAGCATCTCCGCGCTTGGCGAGTATGACGGGATCACTTCTTACACCGCGCATCTTTCCGTCACCGAAGTCCCGTCGATTGCGCCTGTACCGGAACCTTTAGGCGTCGCCCTTCTGGGGACGGTTCTTGGGGCGGTCAGCTTCGGGGTTTGGCGGCGCAAGCGGGCGGTGTAGGCGCGTCCCGGCGACGGCGGGGCCGCGGGTTTCATCGCGTTCTGGCGGCGCAACTGCGCACGGATGAGATCTCCCTGGCAGTGGCCGATTGGCAATCGGCCGCAGGGTTGACAACCTGCCCCACTTCTGAAAAACGCCAACCGTCCTCCACACCTCAATCTCTGCAAGAGCGTAGCCTCAGGCCATAGCGGGTATCCTGGATGAAGGCATGCATAAGGCGATTCTGTTGGATTTGGGCAGGGTACTGATTGATTTTGATTTCCGGCGCGGGTACAGGGCGCTGGAGGGGCTATGTCCATACACGGCGGAAGAGATTCCGCGGCGGCTGGCGGGGACGGGACTGGTGGAGCGGTTTGAAACCGGGCTGGTGGAGCCGCGGGAATTTGTGGACCAGATGTGCGGGATTCTGGACTTGCGGGTGGAATACGAGCAATTCCGCGGGATCTGGAGCAGTATCTTCACCGACATTCTGATTCCGGAGAGCATGCTGGAGGGGTTGGGGCGGCGGTACCGGCTGGTGCTGGTATCGAACACCAACGCGATGCATTTCGAGATGCTCCGGGAAGCCTACGGGCACCTTTTGCGGCATTTCGACGACTTGGTGCTATCGCACGAAGTTCGCGCCATGAAGCCGCGGCCGGAGATATTCCGTGCAGCGGTGGAGTGCGCGGGCTGCCGGGCGGAGGAGTGCTTCTATACGGACGACATCGCGGCGTACGTCGAGGCGGCGCGCGGGATGGGGATCGATGCGGTCACGTTCGAGTCGCGAGTGCAGTTAGAGGGGGAGTTGCGCGGGCGGGGAATCGAGTGGCAGTAGACCGGCAGACTCGCGGGCGAGCAGGGGTGGGGAGCAGAAAACCGGATACAATCGAGTGCAACTTAGGATGATCGGTATTCCTAGTGCGCGGTGGTGCACCCGGAACCACCTGATTCGGAGGGCGATCTTTTTGAGATTCATCGTACTGCTACTGTTGTTCGGCAAACTCCCGGCAGCCGCCGAAGATGCCGGCCTGCGCGCGTCCCTCGAAGCGCACCGCTGGTTCGACCTGCGCGACGCGGTGACATCCCGCGAGGCGCCGCCGCTCTTTCGCTTTTTCGTGTCGGCGGCTTTCAACGATGCGCGGGGCGCCGAAAGGGACTTGAAAGCCGTGGTCCGCTCAGGCGCTACCCGCAAGCAGCTTACGGACGCGCATTATGCGCTCAAACACCTCTATTATCGAAACGGCCAGTATCGAAAGGCCAGCGCGGAAATGCGGCGTGTCGTGGAGCTGGCGTCGGACTGGGTACCGTCGGAGGCGGAAAAGGCCAACATGGAGGCGGTTGGGAGACTCCCCGACTTAGAGGTTGTATCCCGCCGGCCGGCAACCATAACCACCACGA
>JAPKZC010000566.1:5134-6375 GCA_026394025.1 Candidatus Solibacter sp. | reverse complement strand
GCCGGCGGCGGCTTCGCGCTTCTTGATTTCGCGCTTCAGTTCCCGCAGGCGGAGCAACTGGGTGGGGTTGGCACGGACTTCGAGGCGCTTGATTTCGCCATCGAGATGGCTGATTTCATCCACCGCACGTTCAATCTCGCGGGCAAACTCCTTCCATTTGATGAGGCGGAAGGGGGCCCGGCGGATGGCCAACGAGGTTTCCACCTTGGCGCGGTTGAGCTTGGCGTAGAGACGTTTGCGGGGCTTCTTGCCGGCCCCAGGGGTGGCCTCCACCTTCTCTTCTAATTGCTGTAACTTCTTGTGCAGAATGATGATATCGGCGAAGTGCTTGGCAGCGTCGCTGCGCACCTGGAGGTCCGCCGGGGAGCCTTCCTCCACGTCCCCCAGATCCACTATGCTCTCGATTTCGATGGTGGCCTTCTTCAGTTGGTCGGCCACATCCACAACCACTCGCTGTACCAGGGCGGAACGGCTGATCGCCTTCTGCATGCGCAACTTACCGCGCTCCATGCGGCGCGCCAGATCGACTTCGCCTTCGCGAGTCAAGAGCGGAACGGCGCCCATCTCGCGGAGGTACACACGGACCGGGTCGTCCGTGTAGATAGACTCTTCCACCGGAGCCGGGTGCAAGAAATCGGCTTCATGGGCGGCTTCCGGATCGAAGAATTTGGGGTCTTCTTCGAAATTGAGGCCCAGGCTCTCGGGATTCTCCACTAAAAACTGATCTTCGAATTGATCCACTTAAGACTCACCTCCCCCCACAGGCACACGACGCACGCAGATCGGATGTCAGGGAATGGGGTTCTAACTGAAAAAAAATCGGCTTACCTTTGCTGATCGCGGCCGAAGTGTTGACAACAAAGGGTGCATTCGGGGTTCGGCTTTCATCTGATGGTAACATCATTCGTCAGCAAACTAAAAGCCCTATTTTTAAAGATGTCTTAAAATCGTTTAGGTTACAAGGAATCTTGCGGGTGAACCTGGCCCCATGGATGCTACGGCAGCTTCTGCCGCATCAGGTGCTTCAGTTCGTTAAAAAACGCCTGCTCGTCCTGAAAATCGCGGTACACCGACGCGAATCGTACATAAGCGATCTTGTCCAGGTCGCGGAGGTTCTCCATCAAGAATTCTCCTATATTTATAGTATATATCTCCCGATCCGGCGAGTCGCTAACCTTCGATTCCACCCGGTTGACCAGTTCGGACAGTCGCGCCATGCTCACCGGACGCTTTTCGCAGGC
>JAPKZC010000566.1:0-5032 GCA_026394025.1 Candidatus Solibacter sp. | reverse complement strand
CCTCATCAATTCGCTCGTACGTGGTGTAGCGGCGGGTACATTCCAGGCACTCGCGACGGCGCCGTATGGCTTCGCCTTCCTTGCTCTCACGCGAATCGACTACCTTATCATGCAAATGATTGCAGAATGGACACTTCATTCGGACACCTCCCGGCCAATCCGCTTCAGGCTGTGCCAGTCCAAACCCTCTTTCAGGGCTACGAACAGGCCCAGCGGTACAATTGCTACAAATGTAATAGCCCAGAGGAACACGGCGAATGCCGAGGCCAGCTCAAGGCGGATGCCAAACAGCTCGGTGAGCACCAGGACCGATACCACCTGCATGCCACCCCCAACACCGGGAATCTGGACCACCGAGCCAAACGACACAAAGCCCATTAATATCAATACATCCACCAGGCTCAGATTGACAATCCCGGTGAAGGATTGCGCCAGGCACCAGTAGCAGAGGCAGATCAGCAACCATTCGAGGACCGAATACAGGAGGACCAGGAACAGGGCTGCGTCGCTGCGCATGGACTCCACCCCTTGGAATAGGGCGTTGATGATTTTCTCCAGCCCCGAGGACCGTTTTTCCGGCAGGTGGCGCAGGGCACCCAGCAGGCGGAGCCGCAGGGGTTCGGCGAAGTGGCGCAGGGAAAGCAGCACCAGCAGAATCGCAACTCCGAGCGCACCGCCCACCTTGCCGCCGGCAGCCAGCACCCAGGTCAGCTTCTCCCCCACGTGCAAGCCGGAAGTCCGCACCCGGGTCAGGGCGAAGGCGAAGAGCAGCAGCGCCATCAGAAGGTCAAAGATTCGCTCCAGCACCCAGGCTGCGAGCTGGGAGGTGACCGGAACCCGTTCCTTGCGGGCGATCAGGTAGGGGCGCACGAACTCGCCTGGGCGGCCAAACAGCGTGATCGCGGTGAACCCGACCACGGTGGCGGAGAGCAGGTTGCGCATCGAGGGGTGGGGCTTCAGCGGTTTGAGGAAGACCGCCCAGCGCAAGGCCCGCCCCCAATAGGTGCCGAGGATCGGGATCAGCGGTATGGCTACCCGGTGCCAGCGGACGTGGGCGAACGTGCTGCCGGCCAGCCGCCAATCGAAGCCCGGGGCGCCAAACTGCCGGGTTCGCAGCAGCCAGATCACGAGCGCCGCGATCAGCAGAATGATGGCAATCCCTCTCCATTTCGTCCGATTTGTCCAATTTGGGCGCTGAATTGAGTTTTCTCCGCTTTCCCCGGCTGATGGAACAGGTTCCCACCCTACTGGGCCTAGCATACCGGAAAAATTGAACCTATCATGAGAAAGCCTCGTTTCTTGTTGTGGAAGACGAGAGCCATGGCAACCGCGACACTAGCTTGGGGGCAGTTTGGAGGAAACACCTCAAGCGGGGAGGCTGCCAGCCCGGTGCTAAATGTTTCCGGAGGCCGGAATCTGATCGATAGCTTGGAACAGCCCCTCGTTTCCCGCTGCCTGGACGGCGACGAAGCCGCTTGGGAAGACCTTGTCCGCCAGCATACGCGGCAGGTGTATGGCCTTTGCTTCCGGTTCACGAACAGCACCCAGGAAGCCCAGGATCTAACGCAGGATGTGTTCCTGCGGGTCTTCAAGACCATCAAGAGCTTCCGCAGCGCGGAGGGTAGTTTTCACACCTGGCTGGCGCGGGTGACGCGCAACCTTCTGATCGACCATTATCGCCGCACCCGTCAGGAGCGCGTCACGGATTCGATCGAGGAACAACTTCCGATGCTGGAAGGGGCCGGTGGGGCGGCCTCGACCCGTCCGGACCAGGCGATGGCGGGACGCGAGGCCAGCGAGATCTTGCAGGCGACCCTGCAAAAGCTCTCGCCCGATCTGCGGGAAGCGGTGATTTTGCGGGATTTACAGGAAATGGAGTACCGGGAGATTGCGCAAGTATTGGACATCCCCGAAGGCACGGTGAAAAGCAGGATCAATCGCGGACGGGCGGGACTGGCTCGTCTGTTGCGAAAGCAGAAGCTGGTGGTATGAACTGCGCAGAACTGGAACAACTGATCTGCGATTACGTGGACGGTACGCTCACCGCGGCCGGCAAGGCCGGTGTGGAGCGCCATCTGGAAGCTTGCCCGGCGTGCGCCGAAGTGGCGCGCGATTGCGCCGCCGCCGTGGCGTTCATGGAGCGGGCCGCCGATGTGGAACCGCCGCCGGAACTGATCACTCGCATCCTGTTTGACGCCCCGTGGGCCCAAAAAGCGCCGGTGAAGAGCCGGGGCTGGTGGAGCAGGCTGATTGCCCCCGTCGTGCAGCCGCGATTCGTGATGGGAATGGCGATGACGATTCTCTCGTTCTCCATCCTCAACCGCTTCGTGCCCATGCAGCAGTTGAAGGCCGCGGACCTGCGGCCCAGTGAAGTCTGGGCCTCGCTGGACGACCGCGCCCACCGCGCCTGGGCGCGCAGCATGAAGTATTACGAAAACCTGAAAGTGGTCTACCAGGTCCAAACGCTGCTGAGGGACTGGCAGCAACAGGCGGAAGACCCGAAGGCGGCCAAACCTTCCGAGCCGAAGACGGATGACCGGAAGCTGCCCGTTAAGGCATTGAACCCCGATGGAGCGCCTGCACCAAACCCGTCATCTGGGGCGCCCGGGGTATCGCATTGAATTGAAGCCAACACGTTGAGGGACTAAAATGAATTGCCAGAATCATCCAGAAGTGCCGGCTACGGCATATTGCCGCAATTGCGGCAAACCGGTATGCGAGCAGTGCCGTCGCGACGCCTTCGGCACCGTGTACTGCGAAGAACACGCTCCGGCCCCGGCCGCGCGCGCCGCGGAGCCCTCGGGCTTCAGCGCACCGCCGCCGCCTTTCGCCGCTCCCCCGCCGTTTGCGGGCCCGCCTCCCGTGGCCGCACCTCTGGCCACGGGCTACGTGTACGCCGATGTTTCGCCTGGCCTCGCCTTGTTCCTCGGCATGATTCCGGGCGTGGGCGCCATCTACAACGGGCAGTACGCCAAGGGCATGGTGCACGCGATTGTCTGGGGCGTGTTGATGAGCATTGCGGATTCGCGCGCCGCGCACGGGTTGGAGCCGGTGTTCGTCATGTCGGTGGTGGCCTGGATGGCCTACATGGCTTTCGAGGCGTATCACACCGCGCGCAAACGCCGCATGGGCGAACCGGTGGACGAGTATTCCAGCCTGGTCAACTTGAGCGGCCGCAGCGACCAGATTCCGGTGGCTGCCGTGGTGCTGATCATTCTGGGCATTCTGCTGCTCTTGCACACGCTGGATCTGCTGGATTTCGACCGCGTGGTGCGCTTCTGGCCGGTGCTGTTGATCGCCGCCGGGGTGTACCTGCTGTACGGGCGTTTCACGGGCCGCGAAACGGCGGCCGGGGAGGTGCGCAATGAGAGGCAGTGAGCCATCCGTCATGCGCGCCATCCGCGGACCCATCACGCTGATCACCGTGGGCATACTATTCGCGCTGAATAACTTCACGCAGTACAGCTTCGACAAGACCTGGCCGGTGCTGCTGATTGTCTTCGGCCTGTTGAGCCTGCTGAAGCGCGGTATGGAGCCGGTGGCGGCGCCGGCTCCGCCCGTCCAACCGTATCCGCCGCCGGTGTACGCGTATCCGGCACAGGGTAGTTACGCGCAGAGCACGTATTCGCAACCGCCGCCCGCCAAGGGCGGATTCGGCGCCAGCGCGCCGCGGCCGGCCGATGCCGGGCAGAATCCACCTCCCCCACCAGGAGACTCGGTATGAGA
Organism: Candidatus Solibacter sp.; assembly: GCA_026394025.1. GTDB lineage: Bacteria > Acidobacteriota > Terriglobia > Bryobacterales > Bryobacteraceae > Solibacter. The sequence continues at coordinate 1,306 of JAPKZC010000566.1, read as the reverse complement.
CGCTCATTTTCCGGACCGCTGTTGCTACTCGCCATCGGCGCATTGTTCCTGTGGAGGAACCTGCACCCCGAGGCCCCTATCTTCGACCTTCTGGCGCAATATTGGCCGTTCGTGCTGATCGCCTGGGGCTTTTTGAGGCTCATTGAAGGCTTGATCTGGCTTCGCGAAGGCGTGCGCGGCAGTTTCTCGGGTGGCGAGATCGTGCTCATCATCCTGATCTGCGTGGCGGGCAGCGGCATCTGGCAGGCGCGCGAGCACGGCGTCCGCTTCATGCGCGGCGGCCTGGATTTCTGGGGCCAGCAGTACGATTTTCCGGTGTCGGCCACCGGCAGCGCGGCCGGCATGAAGCGCATCGTCTTTGAGAACCCCCGCGGCAACATCAAAGTGACCGGCGGCGATTCGAAGGACGTAACCGTCACTGGGCGTAAGCTGATCAACGCCTACCGGCGCGAGGAAGCCGACCGTACCAACACCGATACCCCGGTGGAGATTGTCGCCCAGGGCGATCGCCTGGTGGTGCGCACCAATCAGGATCGCGCGCCCAACAACCAGCGCATCTCCGACGATTTGGAGGTGACCGTGCCGCGCGGACTGGCGGTGGAATCGCGCGGCGGCGCGGGTGATTATGAAGTGGGCGATGTCGATGGCGACGTCGAAATCAACACCAGCCGCGGCGATGTCCGCCTTTCCAAGGTGGGCGGCAACGTGCGCATGGACGTGAGTCGCAGCGACCTGGTTCGCGTCTCGGACGTGAAGGGACGGATCGATCTGCAAGGCCGCGGCAGCGACGTGGAACTGGAGAACATCACCGGCCAGGTGACCATCAACGGCAGTTTCAGCGGCACTCTGAACTTTAAGAACCTGGCCAAGCCGCTCCAGTTCGAAGGCACGCGCGGCACGGAATTGAGCGCGCAGGCGGTGCCTGGACGCATCAGCATGGACCTGGGTGAATTCAGCGCTACGGATATCGTGGGGCCCATCCGCCTGGTGACCCGCGCCCGCGATATCAAACTGGAGCAGTTCACGCAGTCGGTTGACCTGAACACGGAGCGCGGCGACATCGAACTGACGCCAGGTAAACTGCCGCTGGCTGCTATCGAAGCGCGCTCGGGTTCGGGCAAGATCGAGCTGCTGCTGCCCGAGAAGGCGGCCTTCCAACTGGAGGCGACCGCGGAGCGCGGAGACGCGGTCAACGATTTCGGCCCGCAGATCCAGAAGCAGTCGGAAGGGCGTAGCGCGACCCTGAAGGGCAAGGTGGGCGACGGCCCGAACATCACCCTCACGGCCAATCGCGGTTGGATTTCGG
>JAPKZC010000983.1:1267-21724 GCA_026394025.1 Candidatus Solibacter sp. | reverse complement strand
ACCCAGTTCCGCGAGTGGATCCGCCAGATGCGCCTCATCGCCAACGACCGGCCCGAGACCGGCGCCTGCTCCCTGGCCACCGCCATGCAGCTCTGGCTGTGGAGCCTCAAGCACCTCCAGAAGGCCTGCGACGCCGATGGCGGCAAGCTCTATCAGGGGTCGCGCCAGGGCGTCACCTTCCCGCTGGCCGACGCGCTCTGCTGGCTGCTGGCCTCCCGCTCCCAGATTCTGGACCTGCTGGAACTGGAAAAGAGAGGCCCCGAGGTTCCCACCGTGGCTGAAGGTCTCAAGGGTTTGACCGCATTCCTCACCGACCTCTGCCATGTGCAATCCGCCCACGCCGCCGGAGAAGTGGGCCGCGTCTGCGCCGAACTGGTCCACGGCTACAACCGCCACCCCGCCTGGGATACCGAAGGCTGCGCACAATGCTACCAGGCGGACGACCTGGAGGGTATGGAAGCCCTGATCCCTGGAATCGCCAGCCTGGCGCGCGGCTACAGCGACGTCATCGAGAGCTCCGGCGCCCATGAAAGCAAGGCCGGCCCGTGCGTGCGTTCCCACGGACTGGAGCAGTTCGCCTCCCTCCGCCTGCGCATGGATGGCTGCCTCACCGGTTCGCAACTGGCCAAGGATCGCGCCGCCGACGCTCTCACCAAGGTCATGATTCCCGAGGCCCTGGACTACCCCGCATGAGCGGTCAGGAAATAGACCGGCAGACGATGGATGTAGATATCGTCTGTGTCGGCTTCGGCCCCGCCACTGCCGGTTTCCTCACAACTCTCTCCCGCCATCTGGTGAAACCAGATGGCACGCCCGCCGTCGAGAGCCCCAGCAATCCTGGGCTGCCCTTGCAGGTGATGTGCTACGAGCGCGCCGACGATGTCAGCTTCGGCGTCTCCGGCGTGGTGACGCGCGCCCGCGGTATCCGCGCCAGCTTGCCGGATCTCGATCCGAGCCAGATCCCCATGGCGGTCACCGTCAAACAGGAGAAGGTGGCCTACCTCCTGGACCCCGGCGATGCCAGCCGCCGCTCTACGACCATGCACTTCGGCGACGGAATGATCCGCTCCTTGGGCATGGCTAAGGAGCACGCCGTCGAGTTGCCCTACATTCCGCCCTTCCTGCATAAGGAAGGCGGCCTCGTGATGTCGCTCGGACAGTTCCTGCAACATGTCGGCACGGAACTGATGTCCACCGGCACGGTCCAGGTCTGGCCGGGGATGCCGGTACAGGAAGCGCTCATCGAAGGCGAGCGGGTGGCCGGAATCCGCCTGACCGACCAAGGCGTGGATAAAGACGGCAACCCCGAGGCCACCTTCATGCCCGGCATGGACGTGCGCGCCGCGCTGACCGTGGTCGGCGACGGGCCGGTGGGCGTGGTGGGGCGCCAACTCGATTCGGTTTTCGGCCTGCCCGAAGGGCACCACCAGCGCGAGTGGGCAGTCGGCATGAAAATGGTGGTGGATCTGCCCGAGGATTCCCCCCTCGAGCCCGGGATGGTCTTTCACACCTTCGGCTATCCGGAGCCGGAGATCTTCGGCTTCTTCTACGTGCATCCGGACCGCGTCGCCACGGTGGGAATTTTCGTCCCATCCTGGTTCGAGAGCCCCACCCGCACCGCGTACCGCTACTTGCAGCACTACATGCTGCACCCGTACCTCTGGCGCTATCTCAAGGGAGCGAAGCTGCGCAGTTGGGGAGCCAAATCGCTGCAGGAATCCGGCAAGCGCGGCGAGCCGTTCCTGGCGGGCGAGGGCTATGCGCGCATCGGCGAATGTTCCGGCAGCACCAACGTGCTGACCGGTAGCGGAGTGGATGAAGCCTGGACCACCGGCGTCCAACTCGCCGAAGCCGTGCTGGAACTACTGAAGGCGGGCAAGCCGCTCTCCAAGGAGAATCTCGATGCCACTTACGTGGCGCACCGCCGCTCCAGTTGGGTGGAGGAGGAAGGCAAAGTCGCCGAGAAGGCGCGCGATGGCTTCCACCGCGGCATGATCCCAGGCCTTCTGGGGATGGCCATCACGGGCTTCACCGACGGCAAGCACTCGGTCAGCGGAGAGCCCAAGTTGATGCCCACTCCCGAGGAGTACTACCGCGACAAGATTCCCGCCGCCGAACTCGCCAAGATCATGGAAGACTGCCGCGCGCAAGGCGTGAGTTGCCACAATGCCCTGATGGACCGCGTCGGCTGGCCAGCCATTCCCTACGACGGCCAGTTGCTGGTGTCGCACCAGGACGCCCTCCTCATGGGCGGCAAGGTGCAGGCGGCCCCTGGCTATGCGGACCACGTTCGGTTCGTTTACCCGGATTTCTGCGAACGCTGCGTCTCCCGGATGTGCATCGAGATGTGCTCCGGCCAGGCGATCACCGCGGGCGCCGGCGGAGTCCCGGCCTTCGATCGCGAGAAGTGCATCCACTGCGGCGCCTGCATCTGGAACTGCGGCGTGCAACTGGATGAAGACCCGGCGCGCAGCAACATCTCATTTACCGCCGGTTCCGGCGGCCTGCACTCCACGGAGAATTAGTTGGGCGAAAGGTGCGCCGGTTGATAGCCCGCCGGCGTTTGCCGCCAGCCTCCGAATGTTATGGACTCCGGAGAGATCACCTGCCGGCACTCCGCCAGACTGTGGCCTGGCTGTAGGGCGTAAGCACGACAGGTCCGACCAGACCGTAAGGCTGCACCAGGCCCCGATTCGCAACGCCCTCGTCGATCTTCGCCAGCCGGTTGTTCAAAGTGGTAGCCACCCGGACCGCAATGGAATTAGGGCCAGCCTTAAGATACGGACCGATGTCCGCCGCGGCAGCAAGCTGGTCAACCGAAACCACCTGGCCGTTCACGGTCAGGGTAAAGCTGTCGAAGACCTCTCCCATGCTCAACACCGCCCCGTTCGCGGAAGTCCATCCGGCAGGCAAATTCACGGCAGTCGTGTACGTGCCCAGGCCGGAGACGTTCTGAAGTTCCGGGATTTCCGGCCAGGCCTTCAGCGCGTCCAGATCCATCTCGATCCTGGCTTTACGTGTTTCCGCGGCCGCTGCCCCGAAGGTCGTATCGTAAGGGTTGGCTGGCTGCCAGTCCTCCACGGACACATGCCACTTCGCCTTGGTGAGATCGATGGCCGCTGGAACGCCTCGGATCTCGCTACGGACCGTTCGGCCGTTGCTGAGCGTCGTGGTGTATGTCCCGGCCTTCGAGGCGCGAATCGCGATCGCGTTTCGGTCCATCGCGGCGCCGTCCGCGCTGGTCTTCGTTACGTACACAGCGGGAGCCGGGACCCCGAAACGGTTCGGGTCTTCGCTGATCGCGATCAGCACGCCGTTGTCACGGGAGAGGCGGATTCGCAGCGTGATCCGCTCGCCATTGACAGTGTAGTTCACGATGGGCGTGATCTTACCCGACCATGCGTCCAGAAGGTAGGGGCGCCCGCGCCCTTCCAGGCCGACTTCACGATCCAACGGCTCGCCCGTGGCCGGCTCGAAAAGCGTGCTGGGCTCGTCCGGCGGACTGACGATTCCCTGGTTGTAAAGAAAGTAGTAGTCGGTCCGCGTGGCTGTGTCCCTGCGGCGGATGCCGAGCACGGGCGACGGCGTAGCCGGTTCCACGGCGGGCCGGATTCCCAGCGAACGCAGCTTATCCGGCACGTCCGATTCGTGGGCCACTCGTGAAACCGTCTTTTCCGCCAGCAGTTCGGCGATCACGCTCTTCAACGTGGGGTCGGCCTGCGGTGTATTGCCGGGCGTCCGGTCCGGCGGCGTTCCCACGACGATCACCGGCAGGCCGGCCCGCGCATAGCCCAGGATCTTGCGCGCAACCTCGACCGGCATCGACGTCTTCACCGGATCCGTCGGCGGACCCTGCTGGCTGTCGATGATCATGGCCTTATACGCGGGCCTAGTCGCGGGTGTAGCCTGCCTCCTGCAACTTCAGATCGCCCCAATGGCGCGTCTTGGTGACCTGGGACGGGGGATAAAGGTAGTTCTGCATGTAGACGGCGACGTCGGTTTTGGCGTCGCCTTGCGTGAGGACCTGCTGATTCCGGGCAAAGAAGTCGTTGTAGAGGCGGGCGTCCGCCCAGTAAGGGTTGCGGGGGCCCCAGGCGTTGGAGAAGCCCGTCTGGCCGAAATTGTGATAGCCAGGCCATTTCCAGGTGGCTCCGTCGCGGTAGGGGTAGACGTGATACACGAGTTTCGTGATGCCGCCGGCGAAGCTCTTGTGCATGTGGATCACGGCATCCTGAAATGTCTGGGCGTAGCTCTTGCCCGCGACCGCGCAGCACTCCGTCGAATACCACGGATTGCCCGTCATATGGTTCGCGGAGGCCATTGGCAGATAGTTGTCTACTTCATCGCCGACGAACAGATTCTCATGCTCCGGGCGATCCACCGCCGCGGTGGCCAGCACCATGTCGGTGATCGGGATGATCAGATTCGCCTCACCCTCCACCTGGACCCGGAGCAGGTTGTTGTACTTCCGAGCCCAGGCTCGCAGCGGGACGATCTGCTTTTCGATCCAAATGTCGCCGCGGACGGCATAGAAGTCGTTCCGCACGCGTGCCGCGCTGCCGTCGTTGAACTCGAAGTACTCCCGGAAGAGGGCGGGGAGGTTCGGAATCAGCGGGTATTGCCGCCGCTTGCCGAACTCCTCGGACATCTTATTCGTCCAGAGTTCGTCCGGACTGCCGCGGTCGCTGGAGTGGGAGTCGTAGAAGAGGTCGCCGGCATTGGCTTTCATCAGCTCTTTAATTTGCGAGCTGAAGTTCGTCTCCATGCTGTTGAGCAACTCCTGGTAGCCCTCTTCACTGAATGGGTCCGGTTGGGCAAAAGCGCCCCGCGTCCAGAACGTAATCACCAGCCACTGGGCGCCCACCGGCGACGAGGGGGCCGTCCATCGGAGGGAACCGGCCGTAGTTCCGCCCAACACGCCGGCGGTATTCCTGCCGGTAACCGCGGAGGTCAGGTCCACCACCGAGGCGCGGTCCAGTTCCGCGGGGCCGGTTGCCGGGCAAGGCGTCTGCGTGCAGCGGTAGGCCAGCGCGGCGACCAGAGTGGTGCGCGTGGCCTGTGTGCCTCCTCTTCCGCCGCCAAAACCGCCGCCAGGGGCGCCTGCTCCCGCTCTGCCACCCGCGGCAGCACCTGCTCCGCCCGCACCAGTTCCAGCTCGACCGCCAGCGGGTCCGCGCCCGCCCGCGCCGCCGAATCCGCCCCTTCCGACTACTGTCAAAGTACCCGCAGGCACCGGTCCTTCGAAAGTCGCGCCCGCATCCACCGAAACCCTGCCGAATACGAGCGTCTTCCGCGCATGATCGCTGTCGATCGAATACCCGGTCAGATTCTGTGTCGGGCCGTGGCTCAGGCTCACCTTGATCCCGAGCTGGTTGGCGGCGGTGTAGAGAGCAACAAGCTGATCGTTGTTGGGAAAGGCCCCTTGGCCGATCTCCACTCCGGCTATGCCCGTCTCGTGCATCTCCCGGACCTCGGCAGCGATCTCCGCCGGATTGGCGGTAGCCGGAATGTTCATCCGCACCCACGGCAGATCCGCGACCGGCGGCTTGGCGAAGGATGCCGCCGTCAGTTGCGTGACCGGGTTGAACCTGATCCACTCGGACCTGTCCGTCGCGACCACTTTCGAGTTCTGGGCAAGTGCAACGACCGCCAGAAGCAGCAGCGCAGTTGACAGCGCCAAAAGTACAGGTGATTTCTTCATAACCCAGGTGCGTGGCCCCGTGCCCGCCGAAAAGCTTCGGAGTTGCTTGTCCAAAAAACCGGCTTCGCCAATCCGCCTGCCGAGGCAGTAGCGGCAATGAGAAAGCTTCTGCGGCTGTGAGGGGTTGGTTGCGTTTGTATTCGTCAGCTCATCTTAGCTCTTCCCGCGATTCGAAAGTTGGCGATGAGCTGTGCGCGGCAGCCGCGCAAAGAGTTCGATTTGGCCTTCCGGAGAGTGGAGTTTGGGTGTTCGGCAAAGGTTTGTTACAGAGAGGAGGCCTCTTGCGTTGAAACTCCGCTGGATGGAATTCACTGCCGCCCCGACAGCGCTACAGTATATGTGATGCCGGATGGCGTACCAGCGGCGGATACGGTTCGCGAGCAACTCGAACATATCCTGGCAAGTTCGCGTTTTCGCGCTTCAGAATCCCTTCGCCGGCTTCTTCGGTTCACGGTTGAAGCGGCTCTGGCCGGCAGCGGCGACAGCCTGAAAGAGTATACATTGGGCGTCGGGGCGCTGGGCCGTCCCGAGTCGTTCGATCCGCACCAGGACACGATCGTCCGGGTCCAGGCGCGAAAGCTGCGGGAGCGATTGGCGGCTTACTACGCAGCCGAGGGCGGCGGCGAACCGTACCGGATCGTGTACCGGCCGGGCAGCTACCTGCCAGCCTTCGTAGCCGCACATGAGGCAGTCGCGAAATCGCAGAGGACGGTCGCCGTCCTGCCATTAATGAATCTCACAGCGGACAGCGCAGCCGGGTACCTCTGCGATGGTTTGGCCGAAGAACTGATTGACCTCCTGGCCCGGACTGAAGGTTTGCGTGTGGTGGCGCGGACGTCGAGCTTTCGATTCAAGGGCGTGCAGGCGGACGTCCGGGAAATCGGCCAACAACTCGGCGCCGATCTGCTGATCGAGGGCGCCGTGCGTACCGCGGGTGATCGCTATCGCATCACGATTCGGCTGCTCTCCACCGCCGACGGCTGCGAGATCTGGGCGTCGCGGTACGACCGGACATCGCACGATGTGCTCGAGCTCGAGGCGGAAATTGCGGCTTCCATCGCGTCCTCGCTGAGTTCCGGAACGCCGCCGGTGGTTTCGGCCACGGATGCCGAAGGCGCCATGCTTTATCTCCAGGCGCGCCACGCCTGGAACCAACGCACCGAAACCGGCTTGCGGCGGGCGCTGGAGCTGTACACGGCCGCCGCCGGGCTCGACCCCGGCGCCGCCAAAGCCTGGTCCGGAATCGCCGAGTGTCATGTGCTCATGAGCATGCACGGCCTGGCGCTGCCGCACGTCTGCATGCCCAAGGCGCGAGAGGCGGCCTTGACGGCGGTCGCGATCGACCCAGGCCTGGCCTCGGCATGGTCCGCCCTCGCAGCAGTGACTGCCCTGTACGATCACAAGTTCGAATCCGCCGAGCAGCACTGGCGTAAAGCACTGGAATCGGACTCCGCCTACGCCACCGCCCACCACTGGTACGCCTGTTTGGGTCTGCTCCCCATGCAAAGAATGAACCAAGCGCTCGACGAGATCCGGGAAGCAGAACGGCTGGACCCGCTTTCGGCGCCCATCGCGAACGATGTCGGGTTCGTTCTGTACAGGAACCGGCGCTTCGACGACGCGATTGAACAGTGCCGGAAGACCATCGCACTGCATCCCGGATTCTACCGGAACTACATTTTGCTTGCGCGGGTCTACGCGGCTCAGGGCAGGTATCGGGAGTCGGTAGACACCTGCCTGAAAGTGCGCGGGCAGTTAGAGGGAGTCTCCTTCCGGCCCCATCTACTCGGTACTCTCGGGTTCGCCTATGCATCGAGCGGAAACCCCGAAACCGCGCAAGAGGTGTTGGGAGAATTGCACCGGCTGGAGGCGCATTGCGCCGTCACCGCCCACGAGTGCGCCGTGGTGGCTACAGCGCTGGGCGATTGGGACGCCGCGATTCGTGAACTCGAAACGGCATATGAGCAGCGTACGGGCTGGGCGGTATGGGTCCCGGCCGAGCCTCTATTCGATGCTCTGAGCCATTCTCTCAAACGGGAAGGCAATCTGCTCCCTCCCACAATCCAACGGACAACCGGGTTGCGATGTGCGATCTTCCCGCGGGGCAGACCATTCCCGGAAAGGATACCTCAGATGAGTTCTCTCGCACGTTGGGTTTCCGCCGTCGCGTGCACCGCGGTGGTGGCACTGGCTGCGTCCGCGCCAGGCGCTTCTCTGATATCGGAACGAATTCCGCTTGCCGATGGTATCGTCTACTACCGATTCGATGCGATGGTCGGGCCGGGCCCGTTTGACGTGATCCGGATGCACCGGGTCATTAAGGAGCAGCAACCGGGCCGGTTGGGGGCGATGCCCGATGCGGTGATGCTGCTTCCCGGAAACCCCACCTTCTTCGAGGAACTCTACATGCCGCACCGGGTTTCTCCGTCCACCGCCTGGGACCACTCCATCGCGGTGTATCTGGCGAAGAACAACATCGACGTATGGGGTATGGACTGGGCCTGGGCGCTGGTCCCGGAGGCCACCACCGATTTCGGCTTCATGCGGGGATGGGGGCTCGAAAAGGACGCCCGGCACGCCGCGGTCGGCGTGGCCATTGCCCGCTGGATTCGATCGTTCAACGGGCAGGGTTCGGGCCCGCTCCATCTGGGCGGGTTGAGCTACGGCGCCTTGCACTCCTACCTGCTGGCCGCCCAGGAGGCCCAGTTGCCCCAGTTCCTGCGCAACGTCAAGGACATCATTCCCATCGACTGGGGCGTGAGGTTCAACGACGAGGCCATGCGGGGCTATAGCTGCACGATGATCCCCGCCGACCAGGACGCCCTCACACACGGGTACAACAACGACACAGGTCTCTTCATGAAGGGACTCGGCAGTCTGGCGGTGGCTTCGCCCGGCGCTCCCTCGCCGATGGTCGATGGCCTCAGCAACCTGCAGGCCGCGCAGGCGCTTGGAACCACCACGACGCTATTCAACGGGCAACCCTGGCATTTCGTGGGGGGCTTTCTCGATGCCAACGACATCCCCACCGGGTTGCGGTTCACCGACGAACGGCTCTGGCTGGATGTGATGCAGTCCGAGCCGCCTCACTACCCCGCGCAAATCGATCTGGAGACCGACCAGTTGATCTGCGGCAAGGGCTCATCGCCATGGGACGAAGGTCTTCGCAAAATCGTCCTTCCGATCTTCTACGGCGGCGCGGCGGGCGGAATCGGAAAGGCGGGCCACTACACCACCACCCTCACCGCGAGCCAGGACATCACCGAGCTCGTCGTGCAAGCCCTGCCGGACGGCCAGGCTAAGTCGGACTGGGGCCATGGGGATCTGGTCTTTGCCAAGGATGCCGAGACGAAGCTCTGGAAGCCGATTCTGGACTGGATCAAGGCTCACCGCTGAAGCTGCGGGGGCGTCGCTCCGGGCGACGCCCCGGCGGTCAGCACCCGTCCCCGCGGGCGTTCCCGCCCCATGGACATGCGTGAGACACTCGATCTGATGCCGCGGCCGCACACCACCATCCGGGAGAATGCAGCCACCGCGGGGAGGAGTTCATGAGAGGCGCTGAGAGATTCCGCATCGGCGATTATGACTGCTGGACTCTGCCCGATGGAGAACTAACCTACCCCGGATCGGCTGTCCTGCCGCCTGAGAGCCACCCACCGGCGGAGCTGACCGCGCCCTACACGGCGCTGCTGGTCGATACGGGATCGACGCGAGTTCTGATTGACACCGGCGCGGGCGCACTTGGCCCCAACACCGGAAAACTGGCGGAAAGTCTGGCTTCGACGGGCTTCCTGCCGGAAGATGTCCATGTGGTGATCCTATCCCACGCTCATCCGGACCATATCGCCGGAGTGCGGCTATTTCCGAATTCGGCGGTGGTTATGATGCGGAAGGAGTTCGAGTTTTGGATGTCCGCCGAGACCCAGGCCCGGCTTGAGGCATGCGAGGTCTACGGCCTCGGTCCACTAGAGGCTGTGATGGCGGCCTCCGTGCGGGATCACCTGGCGCCGGCGAGGGACCGTCTGCGCCTGCTCGATCGGCCGACGGAAATCGCGGCGGGCATACTGGTGTTTCCCGCGCCGGGCCACACACCCGGGCATGCCGCCGTGCTGGTTTCTTCGGGAAGGCAGCAACTTCTGTACGTGGGCGACGCACTGGTTCATCCGGCGCAGTTCGAACATCCGGATTGGGTCTGCGCCTTCGATCTGTCTTCCGTGGAAACGGTGCGCACGCGAAAGCAGTTGCTGGAGCGGGCTGTGGCCGACCGGTGTCTTTTCGCCGGCTTCCACCTGCCGGGCGCGCTGGGCGCGGTGGAAGCGCGGCAGGCATCGTTTCGATGGGAGCCGGCTGTTGCCGCCGAGATGAACGCCTGCGTACACTTGCGGGAGGAGCGGAACCACGTGACAGGCTGTAGAAGAACCGGGACGAAAACTCACCCTTCTATTTCCCTATCGTGACCGGCACTTCCAGCTTCACCGTCTTCGGGGGCAGGCACAGCTTGTTGTTGCAGGTCTGATACGAGGCGCTCACCACCAACTTCTGAGCGCCCAGTGCCGCGGCGGGGACGACTCTCACCGGTAGCGTGAATACTGCTTCCCCTTCGTAGAGCTCCACTTCCATGCCGAAGCTCGCGTCCTGCATCACTTGCGGATCCGGCGCCAGCACCGCGCCGGCCAGCGAGAACGGCTGCCCTTCTGCGAGCCAGATGCGTGTCGGAATCGGCCCCTCCGCCATGGGCTTCAACGAGTAGAGATGCCAGCCTTCCTGTACCGCCGCCAGCAACTTCACGTTGAATCGCGCGCCCGCCTTCACTGGCACGGCGGGAGGGTTCTGCAATTTCCAGACCACCGGATCCGCCGGCGCCGCTCCCAGGCATGCGGCCATCACCGCCGTCAGAAATAGTCTTCTCATTATTGATTGACTTCCGTAGTGGGGCGGCTGCCTGCGGGCGTGCCGAGATCGACGTAACCGGCTTGCAGCACATGCTTGGTCTTATCGTCCTGCACGAAAACTACCACGGCCAGGTCGCCGCGACCGATCTGGTCTTTCTTCGCGCTGAACTTAAACGTCTCGCCGCGATGGCCCTTGGCCTCGTACTCGTCGAGCTGCTTCCGGATGTCTTTGCCGATGGCCTCCACATCGAAACTGGCATCGAACGTTGCATTGCCGTTGGCTTCGATCTGGTAGCCTTCGCCCTTCTCCCCGCCGAACGCCCGGACCACCATGGGATGGAAGCGGATGCCGTTTTCGCCCAAGTGGCGAATCTCCTTTTCCACCAGCAGAATCTGCACCTTCAAGTCCTTGGAATCGCTCTTCACGTTATCCACCGCGGCGGAGACCCTGACGATGCCGCCATTGAGGCCCGCAACGATCTTCACCTTGGCTTCCGCCGCCGTCTCCAGGTCCTTTTCCAGATCCTTCTGGAACCGCTCGAACACTCCCGGCGCCGCGTCGCGCGATCCCCCGCCACTAGTCTTCTTGCCGTCGATAGCGAAGGTCGGCACGCCGGTTACGCCGTAGTTCTTGGAGCGCGCCGTGGTCTCCGTCGTAGTCATCGGGTCGGGACGCGGAACGTGCACGTGGTACATGACCACCGCGAGATCCTTGCGGGTGTAGCGTTCCATCGCGGCGTCGAAGGCCACGTCCGCGGCGGCGCACGGCGGGCAACCCGAGCCGGTGAACACTTCGGCCAGCACCATCCGGCCGCTGCGCTTTTCGGTGGGCTGATAGGCCGCCACCTTGACCGGGTTGGGAAAGCGTTTGTGATACTCCGTGTCCAGCATCGCTTCCAGGCCGTCCAAAGCGCCGTTGTGGCTCTTCTTGTAGAGCGTCTCGAAGGCCTGGTTGGCGGTGTCGGGGGCGCGGCCGCTGAGACGCGTGGAGATCAGGTAGTCCATGGCCTTGGCGTCGTTACCGGATTTGGCCGCCATTTCGCCAAGCGCGGCTGCCACCGTCACATTGGACGGCGTGACCGCGTAGGATTCTTCCAGCAATTTCTGTGCCTCGGCGGTGCGGCCCAGTTTCATTTCCACGCGGCCCAGGGTGGCGACACGCGCCGCGCGAGTCTCCGCGAATCTCTTTGCCAATTCTTCCTGTGGCGGGATTTTCTGCTTGCGCCTGGCGTAAGCCTCCCGCTGCTCGGCGATCCAGATGTTTTCCCGCAAGGCTTCCACGCCCTTCCGGGCATAACTCTCGGCTTCCTTCAAGAACGAATCACCAGTCAGCAGTTGGTCGGCAATGCGTTGGGCCGTGCTGCCCCGAGTGGCCGTGGTGACGATCACGTTTTCCTTCGAAGCCGCCTTGTCCTTGGCCACCGCCTCGGCGAACATCGCCTTGGCCGCCTTGCGAATGCGGTCCTTCTGCTCCGGCATCTTCTGAATCAGCGTCGTGAAGATTTGCGAATCGGCGGCGGAGGCATACGAGCTGTCGGGAAAATCCTTCTTGAGTTGTTCGAGCGCCGCGATTTTCTTCACGCTATCCGTGATCTTGCCGGCCTCCGTGTATGCCTTCTGATCCGGCGGCGTCTCGCGAACGGCGGGTTTGGCTGCGTCGCCGGCGGCGGGCGGCGTGGTTTGCGCATTTGCTCCGCAAAGAGCAAACGAGATGCACAGAGCGGTCAGGATCCGAGCGGTCATTAGTAACTCCTTCGCTGCCGGATTACGGACTGGGAGAACCGGTTCTTTTATTCTACTGAAATTTGAACCTGCGCCGGTTTATACTGTCTGCCATGCCCCAACGGAAGAGCTTTTTTTGGACAGTAACCGTGCTAATGGCCGCGGCCAATGCCGCCCCGGCGCAGGACGCCTTTGCGCTGCGCGACGGCGACCGCGTGGTCTTCTTCGGCGACAGCATCACGGATCAACGCCTGTACACCACCTTCGCCGAAACCTACGTGGTGACGCGCTTTCCGCGCACCAACATCAGCCTGGTGCATTCCGGCTGGGGCGGCGACCGCGTCAGCGGCGGCGGCGGCGGGCCCATGGACGTCCGCATCTGGCGCGACGTGCTGCCTTTCAACCCGACCGTGGTGACCGTCATGCTCGGCATGAACGACGCCCGCTATCGTGCGTTCGACCAGGCGCTTTTCGACGAGTACACCACCGGCTTTAAGCACATCGTGGATACCTTCAAGCGCCAACTTCCCGCCGCGCGCATTACGCTCATGCAACCCTCGCCCTACGACGACGTGACGCGCGCACCCTTGTTCGACGGCGGCTACAACCAGGTGCTGGTGCGCTATGGAGATTTTCTGAAACAACTGGCGGCCGAACAGAAGCTCGGTTTGGCGGATATCAACACCCCGGTGGTCGATGCCCTGAAGAAGGCCAATACCGCCGATGCCGCCAATGCCGCCAAACTGATTCCCGACCGCGTACATCCCGGCGCAGCCGGACATCTGCTGCTGGCCGCCGGGCTGCTGAAAGCCTGGAATGCGCCAGCCCTGGTGGCCGGCGTGGAGATCGACGCCGCCCGAAAGGAAGCCGTTCGCCAGCGGAACAGCCGCGTCGCCGACCTCCGCGCCGTTGCCAAAGGCCTCGCCTGGACGCAGACCGATGAGGCGCTGCCCATGCCGCTGGATCGCCGCGACCCGCTGGTGGCTCTGGTCCTGCGCTCGTCGGATTTCATGGAAGCGCTGAACCAGCAACCGCTCTCGGTGCGCGGTCTGGCCGCCGGGCGATACACCCTGAAGATCGATGGCGATCCCACGGGGACCTTCACGGCGGAGCAACTGGCACAAGGCATCAATCTCGCCGAACTGCCCACGCCCATGGCGCGCCAGGCGGCGGAAGTCCACGCCCTTACCCTGCGCCACTTACCCTGCGCCACAACAACATCCACGCCGCACGCTGGCGCCAGATTCAGGTGCCTTTGGAAAAGGACTACTCGCCCCGCGTCTCGAAGGCGCTCGATGCGCTCGACGAACTCGAAGCCGACATCGTGAAGCAGCAGCGCGCCACCGCCATCCCCAAGCCGCGGCATTTCGAGTTGGCTCCGGAATAACACCCCTAAAAAAAGTCGCGGCTCAGAACCAGATTCTGAGCCGCGACAGTCTGGCAGGCGAAGGCGCCCGCCCTAACAATTAATCCCCAGCTACCTAACTACATTGCCGGCGGCGCTGAGACCTTAGCCCAACCAACCCGACAACTGTGACCAGTAGCACCACGCTGCCGGGCTCCGGCACCGTAGAGGTCGGATCGGCCGCAGTCAGGTAAAACGCATGCTCGAGTGAGTTGTCCTCCCATGTCGTGCCGCCCGGAAGGACCTTCTCCGCGCCGGTAGTGCCAGCGCCGGTCGCGGTTGTCTCCCAGAGGAATCCCAGGTTGGCTGATGTGGTAGTTGGCCCGTTATGAAGTTCCAGCCAGTACACTTGGCCCGCGAGGGCCGCGAAATCCGGGATGATGAAGCTGACCAGTTTTTCAGTGCGGCCCCCAACTGAGAATCCCGTGGATGCCAGCCCAGCCACCGCCGATCCAAAAGCCGATACGGATCCCGGTGCTCCGGCGCCGTCGTCAACGGCGATGGACCAGGCGATGGACCCTTGATAGACGCTCACGGTCGGGTCCAGCGCATAGAAATGCACATCATGGATGACAGTATTGGAAGCAAATACGAAGTCATCGCTCTGAATGAAGTGAGTTATCTCGCTGCCGGAGTGGAAGGCGTGATCCGGACCGCCGTTGTCGTAGACGATAACGTCGGCGCACAGCGAGCCGACGCCCAAAAGTGCCGTCACGGTTGCGATAGTTAGTGTTCTCATTTTGGGTGTCCTGGGTCCTAGTAGCTGATAAAACATCGATTGGTGGTCTGGTCCCCGTCGGGCCGCCAGTTTCTCTGAACCAGATAGTTCCGTGCACCCAAGGTGAGATTGGCGATGCCACCCCCGGCGGCGAAAGTGGGGCCGTAATTGTAGGCGCATTTGTCCGCATTCTCGTTGCCGCCAGCATCATACCAGGCATTGAGCAGAGGATCGGTGGACGTCTCTTCGATCTCGTGAGCCATCGCGGTAATGATCGTATCGACGATTGCAGGTTTGAACGCCGCCCGGGCAGAACGCCGGGTTGGGAACAAACGAGTACTTGAGGGTCTTTCCTGCCACCACCGTGGTGCTGTAAGAGTGGTACGCGCAGAACTGAGTGCAGAAACCGTCCGCAGCGCCCACCGTGGAATCCGAAATCACCAGGTAAAGCCCGTTTGTGTCCGCGGGGAGTTCCTGGGTGGTATTGATCGCCCTATTAATCACCTTCACCACGTTCGCCTGAGTCAGGTTGTGGCCAAAGGAATACCCGGTGTCAAAAACCTGCGGGTTGCTGTCGGAAATCTTATTCTGTACCGACGCCGCCGGAAGGGTCTGGGTATAGAGTGTGTTGATGTTGTAGTACGGTGAGCCTCCCTCATAGTCCAGGAAATCCGTGATGATCGCCCGGTCGGCAGCGCTCCAGGAGCCGTACCAGATCAGGTACATACGGAAAGTCTTCTGGACGATCGGCCCACCATGATAAAGAATCGCCCCGGTGGTTGGGGGACAGTCTGGCGTGCAGGCGCCAGTGGTGGGCGCAACAGACAACGCCTTGCGTGGGGCAAGATCGTCCTGCGCCAACAGGCTGCCGCTCAACAACAGGAACGACGCCGAAAGGGTCAGAACTCCCCACCGTCGTAAACTCGTCATATTTCTTTTCTCCTCTGGTCGTGCAAGAATGACCCTTCAAGCCGCAAACGCTCTCCAGGTATGGAAATTTCGGAGCCCCTCGGTGAGCGTGCTTCTCCCACCTCGGATAACAACCAGACCACATACCGTTCCGCACGAAGTGCTGATGGGTGCGGATCGGGCGGGTTTCCCGTCAGGGCTCCGAACGTATTGGGCGAAACGGGGGCACTTTAGTCTCCATTGCCGTGGCGATCGGAAGGACTGGGCTTGAAAGAACTGTAACTTGCAGCAATTAAACACGGAACGACTACTTTGCGGCGAAGTACCCCTATTGCGGAGCTGTCGGCCGTCTCCAAAGTTCTGCGAGTCTCCGGGATTTATCGCAGAAGAATTGGAATGGCAGAGAATTTATGGGTGACAATATGCGCGTCGGCCAACGGACTCCGTGGCGCTCTGCCACTGAGTGGGGTAGTGCCGCGGGTAGCAAACAAAAAACACAGCCGATTATACTGGAGGTTACCCGAATGAGCACCCCTTTTCAGATCGTGGTTTGTGGCAGTTTTGTCCCCGACCCCTTGCAGACCCTGGAGCCGGTCACCGGTCCGGCGGGTCCATCCCTCAAGAATGAAATGATGCTGCCCGCGGTGCTGGACCCTTGGGCCGGGCACGCGCTGTTTGAAGCCGCTAACCTGGCGCGAAACATACCGGGCAGCAAGGTGTGGCTGGTCAGCCTGGGAGCCAAGGCCAAACTACAGCAGGTCATGATGACGGTGGCCCAGAAAGCGCCCTTCGAGCTGGTGGCGCTGGACGGGCCGGCGTCGGGCTTCGGCGATTCCTTCGAAACGGCGGCCGCGCTGGCCGCGGCCATCGAGGGCATCGCGGGCCTCGATCGCGCCAAGCTCCTGCTGTTCGGCGGGTGGGAATCCGCCTCCCGCGGCGCCGGGTCCACCATGCAGATGGTGGCCGAGCGCTTGGGCATCACGGAGCAGTTCCAGGGTGTGGACCAGATTGCAATCCGCGACGATGGCAGCTTCGAAGTGCTGGAGCGCGTGGAAGGCGGGCGTCACCAGGTATCGGTCTGCGCGGCGCCCCCGGCGTTGCTTGGATGGGCCACCGGCAACTTGCCCGAGCCGCGCAATAATCCGCAGGTCGGCATGGCCAATATGCGGACCGTGATGCCCGCGCTGCAACGCGCCAAAGCAGCGGCCGTCAACAACTCGGGGCTGGCCTTCGCCTCCGTCACGCTGCCTAAACAACAGCGCCAGACACGGATCGTCAAGGATGTGGCGGCCGCGGAGATCGCGCGCGAAATTGTCGCCTGGATGGGGGAGGAATAACGTGGAAAACATTCTCTTGCTGGCTCATACGGAAGCCGATGGATCGCTCGGCAAGGCTGCTCTGGAAGCTCTCACCACGGCGCTCTCTCTCGGCGGCGCGCTAACCGTCGGACTTGTGGGCGCGACGACCGACGCGGCCGCCGGCCAAATCGCCTCCTGCGGCGCGGCGCGGTTCCTAGCTGTTACCGGCGATGCCTTCGGCGAGCCCCGCTACGCAACCGACGGGGCCGCCGCCGAAGCCCTCTGCCGAGCGGTGGATTGCCAGATCGTGATCGCGGCCGGCACTTCACGTTGGGCGCGAGCCCTGCCCGGTGTGGCCTACCGTTTAGGTGGGCGCGTGGACACCCACGCCACCAACCTGGCGCTGGCCGGCGGTGCTCCGGCCGTCACGCGCTGGTTCTACCGGCAGCGCATGGAAGCCGTGCTCTCGCGCACTCAGCGTCCCTGGGTCGTGTTGCTCGATCCCGGTTGCGTCGCCCCCTGGTCCGGTGCGGCGGGCACCGCAACCGTGGAAGCGGTCAGCGCCGCTCCACCCGCTACCCGCACCACGGTGACGGGCTACCGGGCGCCGAAGGCCGACGAGCAGACCATCCGGCCGGATGCCAAAATGCTCCTCGTGGCCGGCGCGGGGTGGACCAAGAAGCAGGGCGATGGCGCGGTCCACGCCGCCGAGGCGGAGCAGTTGATCCTCGGCTTCCTCCGCAAGGCGCAGGCCTCGCTAGGCAGCAGCAAGAGCCTGGTGGACCAGAGCGGCGAGGGCGAAGCCGTATTGAGCTGCCTGACCCACATGAACCAGATCGGCCAGACCGGCTCCACGCCGCGCCACGCCAAGGGCCTTTCCACCTGTTGCCACGGCGAGGAACCGCACGTCGTCGGCTGGCGCTTCGTCAATCAGCGCCGCGCCATTAATCTGGACGCCGGCTGTGGCTGGGCGCGCGGCAAAGCCGACGTCCTGTACGTCGCCGATGCCTTCGAAGTCATGCGCCACGTCAACGCCATGCTTGAATCCGTTGTATAGTGGCAACACCATGAAACTCGTCCGCATTGGGGTTCCCTTTGCCGTTCTCGGCATTGCCTTGGCCCAGGGACCGAACCGTCCGCAAGGTCCTGCGCCCAACCCGCAACAGCAACCGCGTCCGCAACAGCAACAGCAACAGCAACAGCAACAGCAACAGCAACAGCAACAGCAACAGCAGAAGCAGCCTCAACAGCCTCAGCCCGCCGACTTCGGCGCCCTGAAGTCCTTCCTGAATTTGACCGACGCGCAGATCCGGCAGATGCAACAGGCACGCGAGAAGGCGCTGAAGGACGCCGGCGAGAAGGAAAACACCCTCCGCCCGCAAATCCAGGAGAAGCGCATGGCGCTGGCCGATCTGATGGAGAAGGACACCGCCGACGCCGCCGCGGTGGGCAAGCTGATGCTCGACATCCGCGGTCTGGAGCGGCAGATCGGGGCGGCGCACGAGGCTGTGCGCACCGCCGAAATCAACGTCATGAACCCGGAGCAGAAGGCCAAATTCAAGGCGATTCAGGATGCCGCCAACCTGCCGGCCGCCACCCGCCAGGCCCAACGCCTCGGTCTGGTACCCGGACCACCCCAGGGCCAAGGCCCCAACCAGGGCATGATGGGCGGACCTCGTCCGCGCATGCAAGGCCAAGGCCGGATGAGAATGCAGGGCATGGGCATGGGTATGGGCGGTGCGCAGCCGCGCATGCAGGGTCCCATGATGAGACCGGGGCAGATGGGACCAGGCCAAGGGCAGGGTCAAGGACAGCCCATGGCGCCGCCGCCGGGTCCCCCGCGGCAGGAAAATCCCGAGGGCGATCGATAGTCTCGGTATACTCGTACTGTTGTGGCTACTGCGAAGTCTCTCTACAGCGTTCACCCCAGCGTGGCGATGGACCAGAAATGGCTTGCCTCCCTGCAAGAGAAGACGGGGCGCTCTCTTGAGGAGTGGCTCAAGCTCGTCAAGAAGTTCGCGCCACCCACCGAAAAAGAGCGGCGCGATTGGCTCAAGAGCGCCGGTTGGATCGCCCAACGCGCCGCCGGCAAGGGCGACGATTTCGGCGATCCCCAAGCCTACCTGCGTGCCGCCCAACAGTACGTCGAAGCGATGTTCAGCGGCGATAAAGCCGCCCTGCGTCCCATTTACGATACGCTGCTGAAGCTCGGCTTGGGGCTGGGCAAAGATGTGAAGGCGTGCCCCTGCCAGACCATGGTGCCGCTCTATCGCACGCACGTCTTCGCGCAAATCAAGCCCACCACGCGAACCCGCATCGACCTGGGATTCGCCCTGGGAGCCCGCCCCGCCGAGGGCAGGCTGATCGATACCGGCGGACACGCCAAGAAGGATCGAATTACCCACCGCATTCCGATTTCCTCCCTCGCGGAGATCGACGATGAGGTGAAGAAGTGGTTGCGCACGGCATTTGAGGAGGATCGATGACACCGCAGGAAGTACTCGAATACGCAAAAACAAACGACGCCAGGCAACTCGACTTGAGGTTCACGGACATACCGAGCCTGCAACATCACGTGTCGTATCCCATCACGCAGTTGGATGAGAGCAGCTTTGAAGAAGGCTTCGGCATGGACGGAAGCAGCATACGCGGCTGGGCGGCCATCCATGAAAGTGACATGCTGCTGATTCCAGACCCCACCACCGCGTTCATGGACCCCTTTGCCGAAGTCCGCACCCTGGTCATGTACGGCGACGTCAAGGACCCCATCACCAAGCAGCGCTATGAGCGCGACCCCCGTTGGATCGCCCAGAAGGCCGAACTGTACCTGAAGAACAGCGGCGTGGCGGATACCTCGTATTTCGGCGCCGAGGCCGAGTTCTTCATCTTCGACAACATCAGCTTCGACCAGAACCAGCACTCCGGCTACTACTACATCGACGCCGAGGAAGGCCGCTGGAACTCGGGCCGCCGCGAGAATAATCTCGGTTACCGGCCGCGCTATAAAGAAGGATACTTCCCGGTGCCGCCCACCGACCACTACCAGGATCTGCGCAGCGAGATGGTGCAGACCATGATCGAGTGCGGCCTCAACATTGAGTGCCACCACCACGAGGTCGCCACCGGCGGGCAGTGCGAGATCGATCAGAAGTTCGACACCCTGGTCAAGAGCGCGGACAACATGATGTTGTACAAGTACATCGTCCGCAATGTGGCCAACCAGTACGGCAAGACTGTAACCTTCATGCCGAAGCCGCTCTTTGGCGACAACGGCAGCGGCATGCACTGCCACCAGAGTTTGTGGAATGAAGGCAAGCCGCTGTTCGCCGGCGATAGCTACGCGGGCCTCAGCCAGATGGCGCTGCACTACATCGGCGGCCTCTTGAAGCACGCCCGCGCGCTTTCCGCCATCATCGCGCCCACCACCAACAGTTACAAGCGCCTGGTGCCGGGGTACGAAGCCCCGGTCAACCTGGCGTACTCGCGGCGCAACCGCAGCGCCGCCGTGCGCATCCCCATGTACTCGGCCAGCCCCAAGGCCAAACGCGTGGAGTTCCGCCCGCCCGATCCCTCGGCCAACCCCTATCTGGCCTTTGCCGCCATGCTGATGGCGGGGCTCGACGGCGTGCAGAACCGCATCAACCCCGGCGAGCCGCTCGACAAGGATATCTACGATCTCTCCCCTGAAGAGATGAAAAGCGTGCCCTCCATGCCCGGGTCGCTCGATGAGGCCCTGAATTGCCTGGAAGACGACCACGGCTTCCTCATGCGCGGCGACGTTTTCACCGAGGAGCTGATCGAGACCTTCATCG
>JAPKZC010000983.1:0-1243 GCA_026394025.1 Candidatus Solibacter sp. | reverse complement strand
CGCAAGAACGAGGCGGAGGCAGTGCGCTTGCGCCCGCACCCCTACGAGTTCGCCCTCTATTACGACATTTGATTTCAGGTACTGGAAACGGCTCCGGACCCAGGGGGTACCCCGGTCGCGGCTCGGATTGGAGTTGCGGCTAAATCGATCGGAGCCGCGACCGTCAGGGAACGGTCATCTTATGCAAGGCGCCATCGTACAGGTCAACATTTCACCCGGCGGGCTGCCCAAACGCGCGATCGCCGAAGGCTGGATCACGCCCCTGGGCATCGAGGGCGATCTACACGCCCACCCCAACATCCACGGCGGTCCGCTCAAGGCCATCCTGATCATCGCGGCGGAAGTTGTGGATGCCCTGGCGGCTCGCGGATACCCGCTGTTCTACGGCGCCATGGGCGAGAACCTGACCACGCGCGGCATCGATATCAGCCAGATCCGCATCGGCGACCAGATCCGCGTTGGCGGCGCACTCCTCGAAATCACTCAACCCCGCGGCCCGTGCTCGGCGTTGGATGTCTACGGCGAATCGCTCAAGCTCGAAGTCTACGACCAGAAGGTCAAGCAGCGCGATTACAGCTCCGCGCGCTGGGGCATAAGTGGCTTCTACGCCAGCGTAATGGCGCCCGGGCCGGTGCGCGCCGGAGACGCCGTATCGTTGGATTCCAAACTGGCGTGACCCATGATCGCCCCTGAAATCCCCGTGGCGGCGCCCGACCCCGAAAGCGCTCGCCATTTTCTGGGACGCCTGCGGCAGGACGCCCCAGCGGCATACCAGCGCATCGTCGCAACCCCCGCCGCGCTGCGCTGTGCCGTCACCCTCTTCTCCTATAGCCGCTTTCTCTCGGAGTCCGTGTTGCGCGAGCCCGAGCGCCTCCTCCACGTTGCCGCTTCTCCCACGTTCAACAGCGTACTGACCCTGGAGAATTACCGCGAACGCCTCTACGGTTTTCTGGGCGCCGGCGTGCCGTCGGCGGTCGATTTCGCGCGCTTCCGCCGCCGCCAGTTACTGCGCATTCTGCTGCGCGATGTTCTCGGCGCGGCCACCCTCGCCAATGTCACCGGGGAATTGTCCAACCTCGCGGACGCCATCCTGGACGTGGCCTACCGGCGGATCCGCGCGGAACTCGTGGCCCGCCACGGCGAGCCCCGCCTCGAAGACGGCGCGCTCTGCGGTTTCAGCGTCATCTCGCTCGGTAAGTTGGGCGGAAAGGAGCTCAATTACAGTTCCGATATCGACCTGCTG
>JAPKZC010000840.1:17219-22929 GCA_026394025.1 Candidatus Solibacter sp. | reverse complement strand
TCCGCCCTGCTGAAGTTGGGGAGCAACTACCAGATTTACGACCCATTCACGCGGGCCCCCGCAGCGGGAGGCCGCTACACCAACCAGCCACTGGCCGGCAATATCATTCCCACGAACCTGATCAGCCCGATCGCCAAAAACATCATCAGCTATTACCCGCAGGCGGAACAGGCGGGCACCGCCGACGGCGGCAACAATCTGGACCGGTCGAATTGGCCCAGCCGGGTGCGCTTTCACTCCACGCTCTACAAGTTCGATCACAACCTGAGCGACCGGAACCGGCTGATGTTCCGCATCAATACCCAGCGGAACGACAATAACTCGGTTGACTATTTCGGATATGACAATCCGTCCCAGGGCGCGGTGTTCTGGCAGGAGTCGGCGAGTTTTGCCTTTGCGGAAAACTATTCCTTCAGCCCCAGTTTCATCATGGATCTGAGGATCAGCGACAGCAGTTTTGTGCGCGCCCAGGGTCCCTCAACCGGGAAGGACTTCCAAATCTCCACCCTGGGATTCCCTGCCTCGCTGCAGAATGCGATTGCGCCCTTCTATCGCGAGTTTCCCACCATCACGATCAATGGATACACCGCTCTGGGGGATCGCACGCCGCTGCATAAGATGACGGAGACGCGCAACGCCACGGTGACATTCTTTAAGGCCGCCGGCGTTCACCAGCTCAAGTTCGGCGGGGAGTTCCGGTTTTATCCGGACAACCGGACGGCGGGCAGTACCAGCACCCCGACCTTACTCACTCTCACCGAGGCGTATACCAGGGGGCCGTCGGACAATTCGCCGGTATCGCCGCGCGGGCAGGCGCTGGCGGCTTTGCTCTTCGGCATCCCGACGGGGGGCAGTCTGACGGTGCCGTCGGCCCAGGACTTCGCGGCGAGCAACAAAGTCTGGGCGGGGTTTATCCAGGACGATTGGAAAGTCACCCGCAAGCTGAATGTGAACTTCGGGTTGCGGTATGAACTCGAAACCGCGCTGACGGAGCGATTCAACCGGTCGGTACGGGGGTTTGACCCCTCGGCAGTGCAACCGTTCGAGGCGCAGGCCCTGGCGAACTACGCCAAGAGCCCAACGCCGGAGATTTCCGCCTCGCAATTCTCGGTACGGGGCGGCCTGACGTTTGCGGGCGTGGGCGGACAGCCGCACGGAGTGTATGAGGCCGACACCAACAACTTCATGCCGCGCGCCGGATTCGCCTATAGTCCGGATTCCAGAACAGTGATCCGGGGCGGATTCGGAATGTACTTCGGTTCGCTCGGTGTCAGGCAGAGCGATCCAATCCAGCCGGGTTATACCCAGGCGACGCAGATCGTCCCTTCGAACGATGGCGGCGTCACCTTCGCGGCCTCGCTCGCTAATCCGTTTCCGAACGGATTCCTGCAACCGACGGGCTCCTCGCTCGGATCGCTGACCAGCGTCGGTAACAGCGTCAGCTTCTTCAATCCCGCTGCCGCCGCGCCCCGCCTGATGAAATACTCGCTGGACATCCAGCGCGAACTGCCGGGGAGTTTTGTGCTGAGCGTGGGCTACCTGGGAAGCCGCGGCGCCGACCTGGAAGTCAGCCGCGCCTTGAGCGCTCTGCCGAACCAGTACCTCAGCAAGAGCCCGGCTCGTGACCAGACGACGATCAACTATCTGAGCACCAATCTACCCAGTCCCTTTTCCGGCATTCCGCAATTCAGCGGCACGGGCCTGACGGGTTCGGTGATTTCGCGCTCCGCGCTACTGGCGCCCTACCCGCAGTTCACGAGTGTTTCGAACTATACCTACGACGGGAAAAGCAGGTACGACGGGCTGAACGTGAAGGTCGAAAAGCGTTTCTCCCACGGCTACCTGGTCTCCATGACCTACACGTTCTCAAAGTTCATCGAAGCCACTTCGCTGCTGAATGCGGGGGACGCCGCGCCGGTGAGGGCCATCTCCACTCAGGATTTTCCACACCACCTCGCGCTGAGCGCGATCTATGAATTGCCGTTCGGCCGGGGGCGCAGGTTGCTGCCCAAGTTGAACTCGGTGGCACAGGCGCTACTGGGCGGCTGGGACACGTCCTACATTTACACATACCAGAGCGGGCCGCCGATTCCTTTCGGCAACGTGATTCTTACCGGCAACCTGCACGACGTGCCACTGCCGGACAACCAGCGGAGCGCTGAGCGTTGGTTCAACACCAGCGTGTTCAACCGCAACACCGCGGAGCAACTGGCCAGCAACCTGGTCGCGTTCTCGCCCCGGTTCGGCGGAATTCGAGCCGAAGCGTACAACCTCTGGGACATGGCGTTGCTGAAGAACGTCAGGTTCCACGAAAACATGAAGCTGGAGTTCCGGGCTGAAGCGATGAACGTCTTCAACCAGGTGACTTTCGGCGTGCCGAACACTACCCCTACCAGCACATCGTTCGGGCAGGTGACGGCACAGAAGAATGTGCCGAGACGCTTGCAGCTTACGCTCCGGCTCCAATTCTGAGGGCGTCGGGCAAACCGCGGATGGCGCGCTTGCGCGTCTGAAGGGTTAAGGAAGGAGTATTTCACATGAAGCTTTTAGTTTTCGGATTGGTGTTGTCTTCTATCCTCCCGGCGCAGCAGGCAAGTGCCCCCGTGCAGCCGGTCAGGCCGCGCGTTTTGGGAATTGCGCACTTCTCGATTCGCGTCAGCGACGTTGCCCGGGCGCGCGCGTACTACAAGGACTTTCTCGGCTTCGACGAGCCATTCTCGCTGAAGAACCCCGACGATTCTCTCAGCATGGCCTTTATCAAGGTGAACGACTACCAGTACATCGAACTTTCTCCTGGACTGAGACCCGAGCAAGACCGGTTGAGCCATATCTCGTTTTTCACCGACGACGCCGAGGGCATGCGAGTGTACCTGGGGTCCCGCGGAACAAAAGTGCCGGATCGAGTGCCGAAAGGCCGGAGCGGCAACCTGAATTTCAATGTGAAAGACCCGGACGGCCACACGGTCGAGATCGTGCAGTACATGGCGGATGGCTGGGCTCTGCGCGACAAGGGCAAGTTTGTAACGGACGCGCGGATTTCCAAACACATCGGGCATATGGGCGTGATGGTGGGCGACGCGAACGCTGCTATCGCCTTTTATGGCGGCATTCTGGGCTTCCAGGAGACCTGGCGCGGGAGTTCCAACGGGACCACGCTCTCCTGGATCAACATGCGGGTTCCGGACGGCAGCGATTACATCGAGTTCATGCTGTACAAAGACCAACCCGCTCCGGACCAAAGGGGCACGGTGCATCATTTTTGTCTGGAGACTCCGAATATTTCAGAAGCTCTCGAAACACTCAAAGACAGGCAGCACGCGTTCGGTTACACCCGTCCGCTTGAGATCCGGACGGGCACCAACCGCAAGCGGCAGTTAAACGTGTTTGATCCCGATGGCACTCGCATGGAATTGATGGAACCGGTTACAGTGGACGGAAGTGCGCCTGTGCCCTCTACGGCCCCACTGCCGCGGTGAGAGAATCAGACTCAGCACTAGCAAGGAGAACACCAATGAATCGTCGAGGATTTTTCAAGCGAGGTGTGCAGTTGGCGGCGGCGTCCGCGTTCGCCGTCCAACCCGGCGCCGCATGGGCGCAGGGAAGGGTCGCGCGGACCGGCGGCGTGAAGGTCAAGCTGGGGCTCAACGCCTACTCCTTCGACCGCCCTCTGCGAGCCGGAGAGATGACGCTGGAAGACCTGGTGGTCTATTGCGCGCAGAATGGATTCGACGCGCTGGACGCCACGGGCTACTACTTTCCGGGCTACCCGAAGGTGCCGGACGACGACACCATCCGCAGCCTCAAGAAGAAGGCGTACCTCAACGGCGTCACTCTCAGCAGCACCGGCGTGCGCAACGATTTCAGCCTGCCCGACGCCGCGCGCCGCAAGCAGGAGGTGCAACTTGTCAAGGACTGGACGGTAGTCGCCGCCAAGTTGGGTGCGCCCGTGATTCGCGTCTTCTCCGGAACCAGAGTGCCGGAGGGCCACACCTTTGACAGCGTGCTCCCTTGGATGGCCGCCGATTTCAAGGAGTGCGCCGCCTGGGGCCGCCAGCACGGCGTGATCCTCGGCCTGCAAAACCACAACGACTTTTTGAAAACCGCCGACCAGACCATTCAACTGGTGAAGGCGGTGGATTCGGAATGGTTTGGTGTGATTCTAGATATCGGCAGCCTGCGCTCCGCCGATCCCTACGAGGAGGTTGAAAAGCTGGTGCCCTATGCGGTGTCCTGGCAGTTGAAGGAGAACATCGGGTACGGAACCAAGGAAGTGCCCACCGATCTGCGCAAAGTGAAGGCGGCCATAGACAAGGTGGGGTATCGCGGCTTCCTGCCGATCGAGACCCTGGGCGCGGGCGATCCCCGCGAAAAAGTGGCAAAATTCTTCGCGCAAGTGCGCTCCGTCTTCGCCAACTGAACCCGTTCATGACTGCCATGAACTCCTGCCTCTTGCGGGCCAGCGTCGTTCGCCCGCGGGCAGGTCTGATGCCACTGCTCAACGTCCGGTCTTCCCCTTCTTACTTTTCACTCCGTATCCATCCAGCGCCGCATCTTGCACTCGCGCTTCGACAGACTTCCGGCCTTCATCTCGATTGTCTGGGTTTCGCTCAGGCATTCGAAGCCTTTCGAGATGGCGAGCGGGTGCGTACCCGGTGGCAACCGCACGTCGAGTTTCCCGTCCACGTAAAACGATCCGTCCGGCTGGATCGCGCCCTCCGGTCGATCCGTCTGTCCCCACATTACCGCGCTCGCCTGCCGCGGAATCGGAATTGCCGATTCCGAAACCGCCAGCGCCCCGCGCGCCTTCGGCCGCTCGCCCTTCTCATTCTGCAACCGCGCGCGCACCGGCGAATCATCTCCCGGGAATCGTGCAGCGCGCGCCGGGCCGCGCCGGGCGAGACGACGTGCACCCAGCAAAAATCCGCGTGCACGTTGGGGAACTGTTTGGCCAGGACCGATAGCTCGCCCTGGTAGGGATAGCTGATGTGAAACAGGTCGAATGGGATGCGCGGATACGCGGGCAAGTGGCATATCGGCGACGACGCCACCCCTCGCCGCGGTTTCGACTACTGGGCAGTTCTACCGGGACAAGGCGTCTATTTCGATCCGGTGCTCAAAGTGAATGGCAAGGAGCAGAAGTTCTCCGGACACGTGGACGATATCGTGGCGCAATTCGCCGTCGACTTTTTGAAAGAGCAGGACGGCAAGAAACCCTTCTGCCTCTGTGTCGGCATCAAGTCCCCGCATGCCGAGCAACTTCCGCCGCCACGGCTGCAAAACCTGTTCGCGCAGGCCGATATCCCCAAGCCGCCCACCTGGGGCGAAGACGTTGTGGCCAATGCGAATGCCGACGTCGTCAAGAAGGCCTGCATTCAAGCCGAAGCGTTCTTCGACGGCCCCATCAAGTTGAAGGGCAGCTACCAGCGCTACATCAAGGATTTTTACCGCTCCGTGGTTAGTGCGATGAAGCTGTGGGCCGCATTCTCGGGGCCCTGGACCAAGCCGGACAGGCAGCCGATACCCTCGTGATCTTCGTCGGGGACAACGGGTTCTTCCCGGGGGAGCACGGCCTGGTGGATAAGCGACTGCCCTACGAGGAAGCCATGCGGATCCCCATGCTGATGCGTTATCCCACGGGGTTTCGGGGCGGGCAGTCCGTACCGCAGATGGCGCTGAACATTGACCTCTGCCCCACGGTCCTCGATTTCTG